>JBGTEU010000638.1:0-1537 GCA_041747595.1 Bythopirellula sp. | reverse complement strand
ATTTGAAATACCTCCCAACGAGTTGCCGCTGATGGTACTGGCGGTTATTGTAATTGAACCATAGTTCTCAATGCCGCCGCCTAGGTTTTCAGCAATGGTGCTTTCCTCGACAGTTGCGATAGCGCCCCCACCGTTATAAATACCGGCACCGTAAAATCCTCCTGCATTGCCAGTGAGGACCATTCGTTTGATTGTCAAATTCTCGAAATTCCAGATTGCACCATAATCGAAACCATCTCCACCTGTTATGGTCATGCCCTGAAGTTCCACGTTGACTGTACTGGAAGAATCACCATCTTCGATACGAATGACTCCATGGCCATCAACACTCCCAGGTAATTGGTCCATCCCATCGCCTGCGTCAATCGTAAGTAAATCTGCCCCCGGGCCGATAATTGTTAGCTGTTTGTCGATCAACAACTCGCCTAGCGTCAAATCAATGGTCCCTGTGACCGAAAAATCAATGCTCTCACCGGGGACGGCAGAGTAAATTGCCTCGCGGAGTGACGTCCCTGTTCCGTTGCCAACGCCGTCAAACTCATCAATCAGCGTATCGACCGTGATCGCCAATAGGCGCCGCACTTCCAGCATCTCGTAATGCAACCGTCGCTGATGGGGCTGAAGAGCAGTTTGTCGACGAGGCAATGACGGCTGGCTCATGGGGGAATCCTCGCGGATTTTTAGGTTAAGAAATCTTAATTGGGCCATGCTACTGTAATCCTTCAACCGTGGGACGTATAGTAAATTTTCCGAAAAAAATTCTCCTGGGTTCGACCATGAAATGCACCCTCCAATTCGTTCTTTTCGGTTCTCAGGCCGTGGGCAACGCACGGCCTGGATCCGATTTTGACGTGCTCTTGGTTGGTGAAGAATTGGTTAAGCAGATTGTTCCCCAACCGCTTCCGCATGACGAGACAGGATTTTATGCACGCAGCATGAACGTTCGCGAGCATCACCGGAGCAAGCACCTTTGGTCAGCCGCATTGTGGCAGCGCTTGGGAGGCGATCTCAGAGTGATTGAATTGCGGCAAAGGGCGATCAAGTATCTGGCAAGCCTGGGGCATAGTGCTCGTCAAGAAACTGTTGATTTGTTCCTCTATTTGCCTCCCGCCGTGTCTCCCCACGTTTGGGCCGTCGAACTGGCCTGGCAAGAAACCCATGCCCGACTTGATTTTGTCTGCGATGATCTGGAAAAGCTGTCTGTCGATTATCCGGAGCTGGGAGAATTGCGCAGTCAAATTCTATGTTCGGCACAAACTCCGTACGAGCAATCCTTGGCACTGGAAAAGATGCTTCATGAGCGAACAGCCAATTCAGTGAGTGATGACTATCGCCACTACGGCTCGCTTGGCGAGCTTCTTCGAAGCGTGCCGCGCAACCTCGAAGCCGTCGCGCTGACGGGTTTAGTCTAATAGTCCAGGAGGACGGAGCGTGTTAGAAATTCGCGTCGCGCAATGTGGCAGCGGTGCGAAGCGTTGGTCGCCCGGGCAGTTTGACCGTGTATCAGGGATCCCGGTGATCACGACCGTACGCCTAG
>JBGTEU010000637.1:0-4269 GCA_041747595.1 Bythopirellula sp. | reverse complement strand
AAAGAACGTGAACAACATGAGCACGAACAGCAGTGACGACACTTCGAGAAACCAGAAAGAGATCATTCCCATGGTCGCTTCCAGGAAGAAGCCCAACAGAAACGAGAGGAGCAGTGAATAAAGAAACGCTGCGAACACATCGCCGGGGGGCCAACCGGGGAAATAGCTGCGGCACAGATAAAACACGAGCGCAACCGGCCCCGTGGCAATCAAATAATAGACCACCTTGTGTGCGATGCGGGCAATCAGCAGATAGCTAATCAAGTCGATCGGTTGAATGAGAAATTTTTTGATCTCGCCTTCGCGAACCTGCCGAGCAATGCCCGTCGCCAGCCCCGGCATGCTTGAAAATGCCCGGGCGAGCATCGTCAGCAGGTAATAGGCCACTACGTCTTCGCGGCTGTAGCCTTGGATAAAGCCAGTTCCGGCCGACGCAAAAACAGCGGTCCACAGGAAAATCTGCGTCACGATGGGAAGAAACCGCATCAAGGTGCCGAGCGCAAAGTCCCCTCGGTAGACCAAGCGTTCTTCGACGCAGATCTTGAAGATGGTCCACCAAATTGACACGCGTGCGATCATACTTCTGAATGTGACCGGGCTCGTTCCGGGCCCTATGGAAACTAACTCAGGTCCACGGCAACCGCTTCGGGTTGAATGGTCTTGCTCTCCACTGAATTTGCAAACAACGCAGCGATGACCTCTTCGAGCGGCGGGTCTTCCACGCTAATATCTTCAAGCGTATGGTTGGCCAGCACCGCCGAGAGGACCTTGGAAATGTTACTGCGGTCGACCCGCAACCGGGCCTTGGGTTCGACAATCTCCAGTACGTCGCCGTAGCGTGATAAATCGCCCGGCATCCGGCCATCGGCAAACTGTAGCGACAACACCTTGTGACCACTGAATCGGTCGACGATCCCCGCGAGTGAGCCGTCATAAATAATTGCACCGTGGGCAATGATCACCACTCGTCGGCAAAGCGCTGCCACATCTTTCATGTAATGGCTGGTGAGGAGAATCGTGATCTTGCGCTCTTGCTGATAGTATTTGAGAAATTTCTGAATATTGTGTTGGGCGATCACGTCGAGGCCGATCGTCGGCTCGTCTAGAAACAAGACGTCGGGCGAATGCAACAGCGCGGCAGTGAGCTCCATTTTCATCCGCTCGCCGAGCGAAAGCTCTCGTACGGGGCGACCCAAGAGGTGACCCACATCCAACAGCTCACACAACTCGTCGCGGCTCCGCTTAAATTCGACAGGCGGAATACGATAAATTTTTTGATGTAAGAGAAACGATTCTTGCGCGGGCAAATCCCACCAGAGTTGATTTTTCTGTCCCATCACCAACGCAAACCGCCGGCGATATTCATTTTCGCGCAGCCAGGGGACATGACCCAACACGCGCGCCTCGCCACCGCTGGGCGTGATCACGCCGGAAAGCAATTTGAGCGTGGTCGTCTTGCCTGCTCCATTTGGACCAAGAAACGCGACAAATTCTCCCTGGGCAACGTCGAGATCGATCCCTCTCACCGCCGCTACCTCGCGATGTTCGCGGTGGAAGAGCCCTTTGATCGAGGCCATTAGGCCTTCTTGCTTTTGATAGACGCGGTAGGACTTCTGCAAATTGCGGATTTCGACGGCGTTCATAGATAAGCGATTATAGGCCGACGAAAGCCCAGCGGACAGAGCCGCTTCGCGGCTGATGGACAACGGACCAGGCGACCAATTAGCACTTGAACATCGCGTCCGGAAAGGGTAGTCATGCAGGGCCAGCCTAGCGAAACATCTTTTGCTGGCAGCCTTTCACTATTTCTTCAGCGGCTAATAAATCCTTATGTGGAAACGTTTCCAAACCCACTTGCATCGTTGGGCGATCCCCAATCCGACATCGATCATCATCGCCGGTCAGGCCATCTTTTATTTGCTCAGCCTGATCGGCAACGACCAGGTCGGCGGCTTCGATCTCACAAGAATTATGTTGCTACCGGGCGAGATCTTGAAAGGGGAAGTTTGGCGGCTCTTCACCTTTATTTTTTATCCGCCGGCAAGAGAGCCAATTTTTATCATTTTTACCTGGCTGCTTATGTATCGTTATGGCACTGCGCTCGAAGCCTCTTGGGGCACCTACCGGCTCAATTTGTTCTTGTGGATCGCGATCCTGGCGATGATTGTGTCGCACTTCGTTGTGTGGGCCTTCGCAGGCGATGATGCGATCGTTGCCGCTCAAATTTTTGTGGTCAGCCTTACCGGCGGCAGCATCAATATCAACACGTTCATCTATGGCACGTTGTTTCTCGCCTTCGCGCGATTGTTTCCCGATTTCGTCATCAACCTGATGTTCATTCTCCCCATCCGAATCAAGTGGCTCTCCCTCATCGCTTGGCTCGGCTACGGGTATGTTTTTCTCCGCGGCGATGCCACGGTCAAATTCGTCATCTTTGCTTCGCTACTCAATTATTTTCTGTTTCTAGGCCGGGATCACGTCCGCGAATTCCGGCAGGGACGGCGCCGTAAGGTCTTTCAGACGGCGGTCGAAAAAAGTTCCCGACCGGTACACACGTGCCTGGTGTGCGGAGTCAACAGTGAAGCGGCGCCGAAGACTTCGTTCCGTTATTGCTCGAAGTGCGAGGGTCAATGCTGCTACTGCCCCGAGCATATTCAGAATCACGAGCACGTGACGAGCACTGATGCCAAACAAGAAACTTAAAGCCCGGGGATGGCACTCCCTGGGTCGCTACGCGGCACGAGATTTCGCGGAACTTTCACCCACGAGCGGCAACAGCAGTTCCAACGTGCGCGCCGTGGCCCCCTGTTGGGTGAGCACCAATTGCCGAGCCCGCTCGCCAAGTTCTTCCGCCCACTGCGGTTCGGTAAGTGCGCGATGCACGAAATGAGCGAGTTCTGCTTCATCACGCACGACCGCCGCACCTTGCACGCTGAGCAACTGCCCGACAATGTCGCGGAAATTCCAAGTGTTCGGCCCAAAACAAGTCGCCACACCGTAAGCGGCGGGCTCCAGCATGTTCTGCCCGCCCCGGCTACCGAAACTGCCGCCGACGAAACCAACCGTTGCCGTGCCCCACCAGGCACCGAGTTCGCCGATGGTATCCACCAAGAGGATTGCGGAGTGCGGAGTGCGGAGTGAATTAATTCTGAACGTCGGGTCCAATCCAAACCGGATTGGTGAAGCAACTGGGCGACCTCGTCGAACCGCTGCGGATGCCTGGGTACGAGCACCAATTTCAAATGCGGAGAATCAGCAGCCAATTCTCGATAGATTCTCAGAGCCATTTCCTCTTCGGGGGCTTGCGTGCTCCCCGCAAGAAACACAACGTCCCCCGCTGCGATACCGGCAAGTTCGCGCAGTTGGCGCGTACGAAAATTGTTGCGGTCGGTTGTGGCCCCGTCAAATTTGAGCGAGCCTGTAGAGTGAATCGCCGCACTTCGCGCACCAAGCCGGCGAAAGCGGTCCGCCGTTTCTTGATTTTGCGCGGCGATTAGGTCGAGTTTGGCAAGCACACGTGAAACCAACGGCTCCAAGCGAGAGTAACCGCGAAAACTCTTGTCGCTGAGTCGGCCATTGATAATCGCCACCCGCACACCTTGTTGTTTTGCGGCCTGGATCAAATTCGGCCAAAGCTCCAGTTCGGCCAGCACCAACAGGTCGGGCCGTACTCGGCGAATGGCTCGCTGGGTCGCCCAACTGAAATCGAGCGGACAATAGAACACCGTGTGTTCGGTGTATTTCTCCCGGGCGAGATCGTAACCCGCCTTGGTGGTCGTCGAGATCACGAGCTCCCAATCAGGCCGACGGATGGCGAGTTCGCTTAGCGTCGTCTCCAGCAGATTGACTTCGCCGACGCTCACCGCATGCAGCCAGACGCAAGGGCAGTCGCCGCGACGCTCGGGGACTTGCCCCCACAGTTTCTCAGCAAATCCTTCGCGATATTTGCCGTTCTTCCACGCCGCCCACAGAATCCATGGCGACACGATCAGCATCACCGCCAGATAAGCGACGTTCAGCGTCCAAGCAAACAATCGTGACACGGGAATCCTTTCCCTAAGTGTACTTTACAAGTATCGATCTATGTCGAGCGCAGCGTGAAAGATACCGAGAATGTAAATTTCCTTGTCTTCGATAAGTTGATAGGCAATGCGATAATGTCCGTAAAGCAATACTCTGATATCGCCGGAAACGGCAGACTCGTAACGAAAGCCCAGTTCCGGATTATTGCCTAGTGATTGAACCTTTTGATAAATACCTTCAAGCGTT
>JBGTEU010000636.1:0-5579 GCA_041747595.1 Bythopirellula sp. | reverse complement strand
TGGAGCTCGTCTCCATTTGATTCAATTTTTCGATGGCTTCGTCGATACGATTCAACTTGACCAGTACTCTCACCAGCAACAATTCCAATGGCCATTTAACGATGCCTGCTTCCGCGGGCACGTTATCGAGAGCCTTGCTGGCCTTTTCGATTTGTGTTTCTGCCCCTTCAATGTTTCCTCTCTCGATCATGGCTTGAGCAATAGTGAGATGCGAGCCGCGCACCGAGGCGAGCGCGGACAAGTCGCCATAGGTGCCAAACTTGGAACTGGCATCGGGGAGCGGATCTGCTTCAATCGCCGCCGCAGCTTCATCGATGGCGAGGTCGGCATCATTAAACTCACCCACTTCCACCAACCGTTGTACCAATCGTTGAAGCAATCCTGCCTTTTCTTCGCGCGACTTGGCTGCTGCGAAGTGAGTACGGAGCTCGTCAAGCGTGATATGTTGAGAGCCGTGCCTCACCAATTGATTAACGGCGAGTCGACGGCGAGCGTCATCATTAATTTGCACGGCCTGTTTCATCGCAGTCTCGACGTCCCCGGTAAAGGCAATCGCCTCGGCGAGTTGCGTGTGGGCCTGGTCGGCGGAATTCAGGTCTTTGATTTCGCCCGCCACTTCACCCGCCGATGCAAAATCCTTCGCATCAATGAATCCATGTACCATGTGAAGTCGCCCGACGTCGCCCAGTTGATGCTTCTCGACAAGCTGCTCCGCGGCGTCGCGATCGCCCTGAGCGCAATATCCACTAATGATCGTCAGATAGGCGTGGGGGCCCATGGCGGGTTTAAATGTTGCATCGGCGTAGGCAAGCGCTTCCTCGGGAAGTCCTGTCGCGAAACAGAGATCAATGAATGCGGAGAGCAAAAAACTCGCGTCCTTATCCGTTTCAGGGGTTCGCCCGGATGCAACCATTTGGCGGCAGAGCTCCTCGTCACCCCCTTTTTGAGCAACCTCCGCGGCGAACTTGAGCGCGTAAAGTTTATGCTGCATGTTTGTGATTTGTTTGGTGGACTCAAATGCTCCTCGGGCATCGCCGTGCCGGCTACGAACGCGTGCCAAATGATAATTCGCGTAACTCAGCGCGTCGGTGTCTTTAATCTCGTTTGTCGAGACGATCGCGCGATCGACCCACGTCGGAATCGTCTCGGGGCTGATCGGCTCGGCGGCCTGAAGTGGACTTAATAAAAACAGTCCAACAAGGCAAATCGAAGTGAATGAGAATTTCATTTTGCTTTGGCCCCCCTAGGCTCGATTTTAACCATTAGAGAGCGGTCGTCACTAGTCCAACCTGTTTTCGCTTGAACCAATCCATGCTTCTCATCGATGCGATCGAGAGAGCCATCCTAGCAGCTCATCGGCTGCATAACCGCGATGAGCAACAGGAACAAGAATTGCCTAAGGGTTGTGCCCACCATCAGCTCAACGTTATTGGGGAGAAGACCATGAAAACAGATAGCATCACCGCCGATTGGGAAAATCGTGTGGCCGAGAGAGAAAGGGCGCGATCAAGGCCGGCCGCGGTTTCTATGAAAGGCATTCAGCCGAAGAAGCCATGTCGTTCCAGAAAGAACGTCGGCGTTGCCGAGCGGATTGCTTCAATCGCGGTGGGGACTGCCTTGGGGTTCGCGGGCCGACAAAAGGGGAACATGGGCGGGCTCTTGCTGGCGTTGATGGGTGCGGGATTGTTATATCGCGGCGCTGCCGGGCATTGCCTCTGTTACGACGCGCTGGGAATCTCCACGGCCAAACATAACGACAATACGGCGATCCCCGCCAAGCAAGGCGTCAAGGTCGAGAAGACGCTCACCATCAATCGGCCTGCCAGCGAGTTGTACGAATTCTGGCGAGACATCACCCACCTCCCGCAAGTCTTTAAGCACCTCAAATCCGTTGAGGTCCAAGATGGCAATGCATCGCATTGGGTGGCGGCGGGGCCGGCCAATATGAATGTCGAATGGGACGCGGAAATTCTTAACGACCATGAGAAGAACCTCATCGCGTGGCGATCTTTGCCGGGGGGAGACATCGATACCGCCGGCAGCATTCGCTTTCAGCCGACCAAGAATGATCGCGGGACCGAGGTGACCGTCTCGATGAAATACAACCCGCCTGGTGGCCAAGTTACTGATTACTTGGCTTCGTGGTTTGGAGGGGGGTTAGGGTCGAAACTGGTTGACGACCTGCGTAATTTTAAGAGCTTGATGGAAGCCGGCGAGATCCCTTCCACGCAAGGCCAGCCCCGGGGTCCCAGTTAAGCGTCAGCAAATTCTACAGTGAGATCAGATTATGAAAGCCCTTTGTTGGTACGGAAAATATGACGTCCGTGTGGAGCAGGTTCCCGACCCCAAGCTTATCAATCCGCGGGATGCCATCATTCGCGTCACCGCCACCGCCATTTGCGGTTCGGACCTGCATTTGTACGACAACGTGATCCCCACGATGCAAGCGGGTGACATCCTGGGACACGAGTTCATGGGAGAAGTCGTGGAAGTCGGCTCGGCCGTCAGCAATCTCAAGGCCGGCGATCGCGTGATCGTGCCGTTTACCATTGCTTGCGGCCGCTGTTTTTTCTGCAGTCGCAAGCTTTGGTCGCTTTGCGACAATTCGAATCCCAACGCCGGCATGGCGGAAAAGCTCTACGGTTATTCGGGGTCGGGGCTCTTTGGTTATTCGCATCTCTACGGCGGCTACGCTGGAGGACAGGCGGAATACGTACGAGTTCCTTACGCGGATGTCGGCCCGTTCAAAGTTCCCGAAGGACTGAGTGACGAACAAGTGTTGTTTCTCACCGATATTCTGCCGACGGGTTACATGGCGGCGGAGAATGCCAACATCCAGCCGGGCGACACAGTCGCGGTGTGGGGATGCGGACCCGTTGGCCAGTTTGCAATTCAGAGCGCCTGGTGGTTTGGGGCAGGGCGGGTCATCGCAATCGATCATTATCCGCATCGTCTGGAGCTTGCCAGCCGATTCGGCAAGGCGGAGACAATTAATTTCTCCGAAGAAGACGTCGCCGAGCGGCTCAAGGAAATGACCGGCGGCATTGGCCCCGATGCCTGTATCGACGCGGTTGGCATGGAGGCCCACGGCACGGCGCCCGATGCAATTTACGATCGCATTAAGCAAACGATGATGCTCACCATGGATCGGCTTCACGTCCTGCGACAAGCGATTAACTGTTGCCGCAAGGGGGGGACCGTTTCGGTTCCGGGCGTCTACGGTGGTTATTTGGACAAGATGCCGTTTGGCGGTGCTTTTGCCAAGGGATTGAAATTCGCGATGGGACAGACGCACGTGCATCGCTATTTGCCGACGCTGCTTGAAAAAATCCAGGGCAACGGGCATCCGGGCTTTGACCCGACCTACATTATTTCGCACCGGTTCCGACTGGAAGATGCTCCCGAGGCATACAAACTTTTCGGCGGTCAGCAAAATGAATGTACCAAGGTCGTACTGACTCCCTGATCTGAAAAAGATTTTCGCGTGAACAAAATGTGGAAACGTCACTGGAAAAAACTGGTTGGGGTCGCCGCGGGATATGCCGCCTTGCGCGTGGCGATGAAATTGTCTCGTCGTTTTGACTTTCAGGGTCGCGTGGTGGTGATTACCGGTGGCTCTCGGGGATTAGGTTTAGTGCTCTCCCGTCAATTGGCCGACGAAGGGGCTAAGCTCGCCATCTGCGCTCGCAACGAAGCAGAGTTGGAAACCGCGCAGAACGAACTTTTGGAAGCGGGCATACCGGTCCTCGCCCAAGTCTGCGATATGCAGAATCGCGATTCCATTCGGCATTTCTTTGAGACGGTTCGCCGCGATTTTGGGCGGATCGACGTGCTTATCAATAATGCGGGGATTATCCAGGTTGGCCCCTTGAATACGTTGACCCATGGTGATTTT
The DNA here is from genome assembly GCA_041747595.1 of Bythopirellula sp. GTDB lineage: Bacteria > Planctomycetota > Planctomycetia > Pirellulales > Lacipirellulaceae > Bythopirellula. The sequence goes on along the minus strand of JBGTEU010000636.1, from coordinate 1,684 downwards.
GAAGAGGCGATGAACACGCATTTCTGGGGTGTGCTGCACGCGGTGGAAGAAGTGCTTCCCGTCATGCGGCAGCAAGGTGCGGGACGCATTGTGAATATCGCCTCTATTGGCGGACAGTTGGCGGTGCCCCATTTGTTGCCCTACTCGGCGAGCAAATTTGCCCTGGTAGGATTTTCCGACGGTCTGCGGGCGGAATTGATGAAAGAGGGAATTTTCGTAACGACCGTTTGCCCCGGGCTGATGCGGACCGGCAGCCCACGCAATGCGAAGTTCAAGGGACAGCATCGAGCCGAGTACGCGTGGTTCAGCATCAGTTCGTCGATTCCCCTCTTGACGATGAGTGCCGAGCGCGCGGCTCAAAAGATTATCTCCGCCTGCCGCTACGGCCGAGCGAAAATGACACTGTCGCTTCCCGCCAAATTGGCAGTCTGCGCCAATGCTTTGGCCCCCGAGTTGATCGCCGATTTGATGGGATTGACCAATTGGTTGTTACCGAAGTCGGGGGGAATTGGTCACCACGCCGCTCAAGGCAAGGATTCAAGCTCTTGGGCATCCCCATCGTGGCTAACAACCATGACTGATCGTGCGGCAGAGCGGAATAACGAGATGCTTGTCGAGTAATCCGAGGCCTCTTGCAACTCCTCGATGTGGCACTCCAATTGCATTCTCTTGATGCAAGGACTGCAAACTCAGCAGATTACCGAAGGAGCGTTGGTGCAATGACTTGCATGATGGCGTTTGTGCGACCATACCCTGAAGTCGATTCATGGCTATGGCGGGAGAATTTCCATGGCTCGTCCGATTTGGAAAGGGCATGTTTCCTTCGGTTTGGTGAACGTTCCGGTCGTACTTTATTCCGCGGAACAGCGGGCTGACATCAGTTTTCGTCTCATCGATAGTCGCAATACCGCACGAATTCGCTACGAGCGTGTCAACGAAGAAACGGGGGAGGAAGTCCCCTGGGACAAGATTGTTAAAGGCTTTGAATACGAATCGGGCAACTACGTGCTGTTGAGCGACGAAGAGCTTCAAACGGCCTCGGTGGAAATGACCCGCACAATCGAGATCGAGCAATTCGTCGACCTCAGCCAAATCGATATTCGATTCTTCGACCGACCGTACGTGTTGGTCCCCGACAAAAAGGGTGAGAAAGGTTATGTGCTATTGCGGGAAGCCATCGCCGAGTCGGGCAAGGCGGGGATCGCCAGCGTTGTGATTCGCTCGCGGCAGTACTTGGCCGCTCTGATGGCGAGCGGGGATGCACTGATATTGGAACTCTTGCGGTTTCATCAGGAACTGCGGGACCTCGACGATTTTGAACTGCCCGGCCACGATCTTCGCGAGTTGAAAGTCAGCAAGAAAGAAATCGAACTGGCCTCGCAACTGATCGACGGCATGACGACCGAATGGGATGCGGCGGAGCATCATGACGAGTACCGGGAAGTGCTTATGAAACTGATCGAAAAGAAGATTAAGTCGGGCAAGACCGAAGCGATCGAGGTGGAAGAAGTCGAGGAAGAGGAAGAAGGAGACGTCCAAACAATCAATTTCATGGACGTTCTCAAGCAGAGCGTGGCTGGCGCCTCGAAGCGGACCAAGAAAAAAGCGACGACCACGAGGAAAAAAGCACCGCCTAGAAAAAAGAAGGCACCCACACGGAAGACAGCTGCCAAAAAACGGCGAA
>JBGTEU010000635.1:0-5465 GCA_041747595.1 Bythopirellula sp. | reverse complement strand
CTGGGCGAGCGAGGTCATGCCGAGTGCCTCACGGCAGGGGCTGAGTGCCCAGTGGCGGGAAGAGGCGCGACCATGACCTGCAACATTTCATCGCCGCGGATGCAGAGCTTGGTCCCGTCGAGCCGCAAGATACACGTTGTGCCCGGCCGCACCATTTCGAGACGCGTGCCGGTGCGGAGGCCGATTTCCGCGAGATGACGCACCAGTTCGACCGAACCGACAATCGAATCCACACGAGCGAATTCACCGGCATTCAAGGCTGAGAGTGGTATGAGCTGGTTCATAAATACCGACGGATCATCGCAATAAAATTGATACTGAGTATCAACTGAAGATCAGATTTTAGTTCAATTAGGAGGTTTCAGCAACTAGCTCCCGATGCTGCTTGTAGACCGGAAATCAGTCAGGCTGGCGTCGCGACTATCACTTAATTTGCTTCGTACTTTGTTCGTGTGCCATCAACAAAAGGCGTTTCCCGCCTCAGACCGGGGAATATTGGTCCGTGGGATGATTCTTTCTCGGCATGCGGCTTTCGTGCTAATGGATTGTGGCCCCAGAAGTAAAGTCGGCATGTTCTTTGCCACGCAATAAATGCGAAGAGTTCGTTTTCTATACAGTGCTATCAAAAGCAAAGGAACATGATATGAAATCTCTCAACTTACTTTCGTTGACTTTAGTTGCCCTCTGCGGATGTGGCGACTCGACGACCACTGACAGAACAGCTTCTACGACGGATCCTGTTGATGCCGAGCGTTACGAAGTTAACCGACCAGTCGATCAAGCTCCTGCTTTAGGTCACGATCCGGCCTCGCCAATGCCATCGGATGATGCCTCTGTCAACAGCGGTGCAACACCTAGCGATGAAACTGGTCTCGAGGCGGACAGTGGCGCAGATCTCTCGCCTTTGGATCAAAACGAGAATCAAGCGGACGTCGACATTACCGCTAAGATCCGTAGTCAAATTACTGACACGGAGATGTCGATAGCAGCTCGGAACGTCGAAATCGTTACAAGGAATGGCCAAGTAACCTTGAGCGGAGAAGTTCCGAACCAAGAGGAGAAAAATCGAATCGAAGAGATCGCCGTTAGTATCGCTGGCGAAGAAAATGTAACTAATCAACTGGAAATCGAAGAGTAGAGGGGGGTTGTGATGAAAAGGTCAATTCATTGTACGGTTAGAAGTCGGAGTGAAGCTTCGAATCTGGTCGACGCGTTAAAGCAGGCTGGATTTCGGAATAGCGACATTTCGGTTCTCATGTCCGACAAAGAAGGTACTCGGGAGTTCGCCGACTCCAAACAAACGAAGGCCCCCGAGGGGGCTGCCGCAGGTGCCGGTACGGGAGTTATTTTGGGTGGAGCGCTCGGGTGGTTAACCGGCTTGGGAGCCATCGCGATTCCTGGCGTAGGAGCCCTGATTGCCGCTGGTCCGATTATGGCTGCCCTTAGTGGCGCTGCCATCGGTGGAACAGTAGGCGGCATCACAGGCGCGCTTGTGGGAATGGGTATTCCCGATGAGGAGGCTGAGGAGTACGAGTCCCAAGTCAAGTCGGGAAGAGCCCTGGTTTCCGTTCATTCCGACGATGACGCGGAAACGGAACGTGCGCGAGAAATTTTTAGCGCCTCAAATGCCGAAAATATCTCCCTAGCGAGAGAAACTGTTGGCTCGAAGGATCATCGGATTTAGGGGCTGGACTAAATAGTCAGGCGTCTTTGACGAATGAAGCGCCGCCTGCAGAGGCGGCGCTTTGTTTTCCATCCCGACGATTTCTTTCGCCCGCAAAGTGGATCGGCTGGTGAGGCTTGGTTTCAATGATGGCTTGGCTCCAATGATGGGGTCGATGAGAGCCGACCCGATCCGAGCGAGCAGTTATTCTACTGATCTTTGAAGGCCGCAACCAACTCGGCGATTGCTTTTTTCCCGTCGCCAAAGAGCATCAGGCAGTTGTCTTGTGCAAACAGCGGATTGGGAATTCCGGCGAAGCCAGGGCTCAAGCTCCGTTTCACCACGACCACCGTCCGTGCTTCGCCGGCGTTGAGAATCGGCATGCCTGCAATCGGGCTCGTGGGATCGGTGTTGGCGAGCGGGTTGACCACGTCGTTCGCACCGATCACGATCGCCACGTCGCATTGGGCGAACGTCGGATTGATTTCGTCCATTTCCTTGAGTTGGTCGTACGGCACGTCGGCCTCAGCCAGGAGCACGTTCATGTGTCCCGGCATGCGGCCCGCGACGGGATGAATCGCGTACTCCACGACCGTGCCTTGTGCTTCCAAGAGTGACGCCAACTCGCGGACTTGATGCTGGGCTTGCGCGACAGCCAAGCCATAGCCGGGGACGATAATCACCCGCTGCACGCCGTCGAGCATCATCGCGAGTTCATCCGGCGAAGTGCTTTTGATCTTGCCCGCGTAAACTTCGTCATCGGTGGGTCCGCCCGCGGAGGGCTCGAATTTTCCGAACAACACGCTCGTGAGCGAGCGGTTCATCGCCTTGCACATAATGTTGGTGAGGATGATGCCCGAGGCCCCCACGAGCGCTCCGGCGATGATCAGCACATTGTTGTTGATGACAAAGCCCGCCGCTGCGGCCGCCATGCCCGAGTAGCTGTTGAGGAGTGCAATAACCACGGGCATGTCGGCACCGCCGATGGGTGTCACCAAAAACACACCGAGCACCAACGACACTCCGCACAACAACCAGTATTCCCAAGTGGTGCCGTCCGACATTTCAAGCGCCAACAAGAACCCCGTGGCAAAGATCGTGCCATTGATCGCAAATTGGCCCGGGAAAGCAAACGGCTTTCGGAACTGCGAGAGCTCTTGCAGTTTCCCCGCTGCCACCAATGAGCCCGTGAACGTGACTGAACCAATCAGTCCGGTGAGACCGGCCGCGACGCCGGCAAATCCCGTAGTGGGTAGTCGACCCGTGAAAATTTCCACCGCCGCCACCAGGACAGACGCGATCCCGCCGAAGCCGTTGAACAGAGCCACCAATTGCGGCATTTGAGTCATCTGCACGGCCGTTGCGAACCACGTACCGATGGCGGTGCCGATGGCAATTCCGGCGATGGCGAGAATCCAATTCGTGTCGGTGCTCATCAGGGTCACGAGAACGGCGATGAACATGCCCACGGCCCCGAACAAGTTGCCACGGACCGCCGTCTTGGGATGGGTCATCCCCTTGATGCCCAGGATGAAAAAAACCGAGGCCACCAAATAGCCCACGTTGGCGAATTGACCCCAGAAGACGGACTTTTGGATTGGCGTAGTTTCTTCGGCGACTTCCACGAGGGGAAGGTCTTGAGCAAGCAGCACGAACGAGAGCAAGTTGTCGATCACAGGGAAACCTTGTTTCAGACGACTCAGGATTTTTTCTTAAACATACTCAACATGCGATGGGTCACGAAAAAGCCACCGATGACGTTAGTCGTGGCGAACACAATCGCCAGAAATCCGAACAACGCGCCCCAAAAGCCCTGGCCGGCGACCAGCGCGCCGACAAGCGTGATGCCACTGATCGCGTTCGAACCACTCATGAGCGGCGTGTGGAGCGTCGGCGGAACTTTGGTGATGATTTCGACGCCAACAAAAATGGCGAGCACAAAAATCGTCAGTCCGGTGATGATGTCCATGGGTATCAGTCGAAGGGAGTTGTTCGTAAGTCGTAAGTGAGAGCGATGCAGAATCAGCCCCCAGCCAGGTGATCAATGGGTGGTGAACTCGGCGGCAGTACCAATGGGCCGAGGTCAAGCATGTCGCGCAGGCGTTGGTTTTGGACCTGCCCATCCTTGGCCACGAGCGTGTCACGAATGATTTCGTCCTTGAGATCGATTTCCAGTTCGCCGTTTTTGGTGAGCAGGAGCAGAAACGTTGCCAAGTTTTTGGCGTACATTTGGCTCGCGTGTTGAGGCACTTCGGCGGGCAAGTTCGTGGGGCCAAGTATCGTCACGCCGTTTACCACGGTGGTTTCATCCGCCTTGGTGAGCTCGCAATTGCCGCCCCGTTCCGCGGCCAAATCGACGATCACCGAGCCTGGCCGCATGCGATGCACCGCATCCGCGGTAAGCAAAACGGGGGAGGGTTTGCCCGGAATCGCCGCCGTGCTGATGCAGACGTCGCATTCGGCCGCGACGAGGGCGAGCCGCTCTTGCTGCAAGCGAATTTGATCATCGCTGAGCTGCTTGGCGTAGCCCCCTTTATCTTCCGCGTTGGCGGTGTCGAGTTGCAAATCGACAAACTTGGCTCCCAAGCTTTCGATCTGTTCCTTCACCGCGGGGCGCACGTCGTAGGCTTGCACGTTGGCACCCAAGCGACGCGCCGAAGCGATGGCTTGCAGCCCCGCCACGCCGGCCCCGATCACCAGCACCTTCGCCGCTTTGAGCGTCCCTGCCGCGGTCATCAACATGGGAAACAAACGGGGCAAGTGATCGGCTGCGCGGATCACCGCTTTGTAACCGGAGACCGTGGCCATCGACGAAAGCACGTCCATGCTCTGGGCTCGGGTGATCCGAGGGAGCAATTCCATGGCGAAGACAATCGCATCGCGGTCGCCGAGTTCTTTGATGGCTTGGGGGTTGCCGAGTGGATCGCACATGCCCACCAGCACCAAGCCTTTGCGCAGGAGATCGAGATCGGTTCGGCCTGCTTCCGGGTTGGTTCCCAACGTGCGAACTTGCAGCACGACGTCGGCTTGCGAGAACACGGCGGCACGGTCGCCGACGATCTCGGCCCCCTTGGCTTGGTAGGCGGCGTCGGGAAATCCAGCAGCCATGCCCGCGCCACTTTCCACGGCGACCTGCCAACCCGCTTTGGTGAGCGAGGGGACAATATCGGGCACGAGCGCCACGCGGCGTTCGCCCGGACAGGTTTCACGAACTACGGCAACTTTCATGTCAACTCAGATGCACAGTCACGGGAATTGCAGAATCAGCACGAGGGGTGCCGGTCGGCAGAAACGTTGCCGGTCTGGGGCTTGCCGGTCCGGGCCTGCCGGTCTGGGGCTGTTTTGCAAGCCTGGGCCGATTGTGGCACATTTCTCCGTGGGTTCAAGAGCGGCATCCGTTGACGGAAGTTCCTTCACGTAAGAAATCACGCAATTAGCGGGATTTTTGTTCCATAATGGTCCGCGAGCAATGGGGCGATCGAGAAAGCGAGGGCATCACTTTCTGCTGAATGTTCGGCTAAAAAGCCTCCCCGAGTAACCCGAGCTTCGCCGTTTCCGCGATCACGATTGTTGCCGGATGCGTCAGTTTTCGTTCCGTCGTGACGACAAAATAGCGGATCCGAAGTTCCGTGAGACGTCCCACCATTTGCACGCCATATTGCTTTTCGAGTTCGGGCAACACAACGGAGGGAACGGGGAATAATCCACTCCCCCCTGCCCCAAACTCTTTCATCAAGGCACTATCATCAAATTCAGCGACAACCCGAGGGCTGAATGGAAGATCGTCAAACCAACGATCCAG
>JBGTEU010000634.1:0-10202 GCA_041747595.1 Bythopirellula sp. | reverse complement strand
TCCCATTCGCCCGTTTCCAAGGCGAGCATGCTGCTGGTCGAGGCGATGGTCCGTTCGGTGGCAACCTCGCCCGAGAGACAATAGTGGAACAAGTCCGGCAAGAAAACCAGGTGTGCTGCTGCATCGAAGAGTTTTGGTTCTCGCTCATGTCGGGCGGCAATTTGAAAGAGCGTGTTGAACGCCATGAGCTGAATCCCGGTGCGCTCATAAAGGTGCTCAAACCCACCCAATTTCTTCAAGACCCTCTGGCAAGCAGCCTCGTTTTGTGGGTCCCGATAACAATGGGGCAATGATAATACTTCGCCACTTGGACCTAAAAGAGTCCAATCGACGCCCCACGTATCGACCCCCACACTTTTCAGTTCGATCTTATTGTCCCGACACCAAACCGCGGCTGCCGCAACTCCCGATAGAACGTTCCGCCAGATGCCTGTGAGATCCCACACAGGTCCTCCAGGGGTCAGACATGCCTCATGCTCGAAGCGATGAACTTCTTGGAGTCGAAGCTTAAGGGGACTTCCCTCGAGAACACCGACCATTGCGCGACCAGAACTGGCACCAAGATCAATAGCTAGATGGGCGATGGACATGCTGTGAGCGAAGAGTGAAAAGCGACAAGACTAGCGAAGGAAGGCTTCCGTCAAACCCCCGTCGACGTTAATGATTTGACCCGTGGTTTTACTCGATTTTTGAGAAAGCAAAAAGTAGGCCGCCTCTGCCTGATCAACGGGAGTAACCGGCTTTTTGGTTAAGGTGCGTTGGGCGTAAAACCGAGCAAGCTTGCTTCGCAACTCTTCATCGGATTCTGATTCGGCAAAGAGAATCTCATACTTCGTCAGCGAAGCGATTACCCGATCACGGGGGAACATCGTTGACCCTTCCACGACCGTCGCGGGAGCAATGGCGTTCACGCGCACCAGCGGGGCCATCTCGATGGCAAGCTCTCTGACAAGATGATTGGCCGCCGCCTTCGACGTGTCGTAGGCCAAGGAACCTTTCTTCGCCACCGCCCCGTTCACACTGGTGGTAAGCACAACAGAACCTTCCAACCCTTGCTCCTGGAAAATGCGGCGGGTCTCGTCGACCAGATTGTAACTACCGCGGACATTGACATCGAACGTCAGTTGCCATTGAGAATCGGAGAGTTTCCCCTCCCGGCTTGGTGGCAGAAAAACGCCTGCAGTGACAACCACGTGGTCGAGTCCGCCGTAGGCTAGAAGCACTTGCTCGAGCGCCTCGCGAATCGACTCGCGATTGGTGACGTCGACGCCGATTCCAATGGCGGGGCCGCAGCCAGAAATCCCCGTACCCGCCACTCCGCTCCCTTGGCCATACACTTGCAGAATTTCTTGAACGGTCGCTTCCGCTGCCTCCAGGTTTTTGTCAGCACAGACGACTTGGGCCCCCTCGCTTGCCACGCGATGGGCGATGACTTTGCCAATTCCTGCTCCCGCACCCACCACCAGCACGATGTTGCGAGCGAGCTCTTTCTCCGCCGGCATGCGCTTGAGCTTCGCCTCTTCGAGCAGCCAATATTCGATGTCGAATGCCTCTTGTTGGGGTAGAGCGATATATTCGTCGATCGCTTCCGCACCCCGCATGACTTCCACGGCACAGTTGTAAAACTCTGCCGTCACTCGCGATTCGCTCTTATTCTTCCCCCAAGCGATCATCCCGATGCCCGGAATCAATACGACCGTGGGGTTAGGATCGCGCATGGCCGGGGAGTTCGCATGCTTGCAGGATTCATAGTAATGCCTGTAATCATTGCGATATTGTTCCAATCCCGCGGCGAGCTTTTCCTTGAGGGTATCGGTGCTTTCCGTTTGTGGATTCCAATCCACGTAGAGGGGTTTGATCTTGGTCCGCAAAAAGTGATCGGGGCAACTTGTACCCAATTCCGCAAGTCGGGGCGCATCGCATGAGTTGACAAATCGCAGGATTCTCTCGTCGCTCTGGAGCGTGCCAATAAACCGCTTCTGCCGACTTATCTGGCCACGGAGCCAAGGCAGCAGTTCCACGAGGACGGTATTCCGCTGCTCCTCGCTCAATTTCTCGTACTTCTGGCCACCGAAAGTTGCCTCGCCTTTGTCTTTGGACTCGATGAATTGGGCGGCCTTGTCGATTAGGGCGAGCGTAAGCTCGTAACACTCACGCTCGTCATCGGCCCAGTTGATCAAACCGTGTTGGCCCATCACCAAACCTTGAAGCCGCGGATTGTCGCGGACCTTGCCCTGCATTTGCAGCCCCAGTTCAAATCCCGGCCGCAGCCAGGGGACCCAACCGATTTGCTCGCCGAAGATTTCCCTCGTGAGCTCTTCGCCCCGTCGGCTGGCAGCGACGGCGATCACCGAGTTGGGGTGCATGTGGTCCACGTGCCTGGCAGGCAGGAACCCGTGGAGAGGCGTATCGATGGAACTTGCGCGGGGATTGAGATTGAACGTGCAATGAGGATAGTAGCCGACCATCTGATCTTCGGCGGGCGTTTTCGGACCTCGCTGCGGCTGGTTCTGATAGATCTCCTTCAAGGCAAGCAACTTCGTCATGGAGAGCGAAGCGAAATTCTCCGCCTTGCTCGTGCGCAGATCTCCTCCGGAACCTTTTACCCAAAGGATTTCGACTTCCTCACCGCTGAGAGGATCGATTTCCAGTAGTTTCGAGGAGGTGTTTCCTCCACCCGTGTTGGTGATCCTCTGATCAGAACCCAGGCAGTTGGAGCGATACACGAGACAGTCGACGCCCGTGAGTTCCTTGAACTTTGACTCCTCCCACAGATTGTTCACAGAAATGTCTGTGGTCGTGTTGGTAGTCATGGTGATTAATGTCGGTTTTTGTGGAGAATTATATTGATGAATCACATATTCCCACATATAATCGCAATCGTCAAGCAATTTCTCGTCAGTTATCTTGACCTTTTGTGGGATTATTATGGGCCAGACCAACAGAATACCACTCGCCCGCGAACGTCGCTTGGAAATCCTGGCGGACCTTGAAGACCAGGGAGCCGTGCGAGTAACCGACTTGGCCGAACGCTTTGGAGTCGCCGAGGAAACGATTCGCCGCGACCTCGACAAGCTCTGCAGTGAGGGACGTTTGGCCCGTACCCATGGCGGGGCACTCAGCATTCGCAGCCAGCGAATCGACTTGCCCTCATCAGTCCGTCGAAATGAGCACTCCGGCGAAAAAAAACGAATTGCTCGTCACGCCTTATCTTTCATCGAACCTCATGATGTTCTGGCGCTGGATGCCTCGACCACGGTTCTCGAGTTGGTCTGTCTGTTGCCCGACATGCCTCTGACAGTTATCACCTATGGATTGGATGCCGCTCGGTTGCTCATTGACCGTCCCCAGATTCATGTTATTTCAACGGGGGGTGAACTTGATTCCAAGTCGGTTTGCTTGCTCGGGCCGTTGGCCGAAGCAACTTTGCGACAGTTCACCATCGGCAAGTCCTTCTGCTCGTGCAAGGGAGTCGACCTGGAGCGTGGCTACAGTGAAGCCTCCACTTTACAGGCGTCAATCAAGAGGTTGTTGATGCAGCTGGCCGATCGTACCTTTATGTTGGCGGACCATAGCAAGTTTGGTGTGCGCTCGATGGCCTACTCGGGAAACGTACAAGACGCCGACGTATTGATCACGGACGAGAAGACTGACAAAACTCTGCTAAAATCTCTCGAGCAGGCTGGCGTACAGATAAGCGTGGCGCCTTCGGCAAGGCAACAAATCGCGGGATAAGCGTGTGAAAACAAATTCCCATGTCGAAAACCCCGACGTAGTCCTGATCGGCAGCGGCGTCATGTCGGCCAATTTGGGCGCGCTGCTCAAGCGGCTGCAGCCCAACCTCAAGAGTCAGCTCTACGAAGTGACCAGCGAATTATCCCAGGAGTGTTCCCACGGCTGGAACAACGCTGGCACCGGTCACGCCGGGATCTGCGAGTTGAGTTACACGCCCCACCGAAACGACGATGGCACGCTGGATGTTTCGAAAGCCATCGAGATTTTTCAACTTTTCGAGCAGTCCAAACAATTTTGGGCCAGCGCGGTTGCCGATGGCATGATCGACGGGCCTCGAGATTTCATCAATCCGATACCGCACGTGAGTTTCGTTTATGGCCAACAGCAAGTTGATTTTCTCCGTGCGCGATTCGAAGGCTTATCGGCTCATCATTTCTTTGAAGGCATGGAATTCACGACGGACCCCGAAATCATTCGCCGTTGGGCTCCGCTCTTAATTGAAGGCCGCGGCGACACTCCTGTGGCGGCAACTAAGCACGATGATGGTACGGACGTGAATTTCGGCGTCCTTGCCAGCAAACTGATTCACTGGTTAAGCCAACAACCGGATTGCGGTGTCGCCACGAGTCACCGAGTGGTCGATCTCGATCAGACATCAACGGGCTGGACCGTTCGCGTCAAGGATTTGCGAGAGAATCGCTTGATAACAAATCATGCTCGCTTCGTCTTTATCGGCGCGGGGGGAGCGAGTTTGCATTTGCTACAGAAGAGTGGCATTCCGGAAATTAAGGGCTACGGAGGATTCCCGGTCGGTGGGCAATGGCTGGTTTGCGACAACCCCGAGGTGGTCTCCAAGCACCAAGCCAAGGTCTATGGGCAAGCCCTGGATGAGGCTCCCACGATGGCCGTGCCCCATTTGGATACCCGCGTGATCGACGGCAAGCATTGGTTGCTTTTTGGACCTTTCGCCGCTTGGACGTCCAAATTCCTGTCGAAGGGAGGGAGCTGTACCGATTGGCCCTGCTCGATGAGACTGCATAATCTGGGGTCGCTTGTACGAGTAGGTCTTTCCAATCTACCGCTGGTGAAATATCTCATCCAACAAGGTACGCAAAGCATGGCCGCGCGGATGAAATTGTTGCGTGCTTATTACCCCGAGGCAAAAGCGGAGGACTGGAAACTTATCGACGCGGGGATTCGCGTACAGGCCATCAAAAAAGAAGATGGAATATCAGGCATCGTCCATTACGGAACCGAGATCGTCACCAACGCGGATAAGTCACTAGCGGCGCTACTGGGGGCGTCGCCCGGAGCCTCGGTTTCTGTTTCGATCATGATGGATTTGATCGAGGCTTGCATGCCCTATCTTATCAACGATGAGCCGGGCAAATCGACCCTTGAACAGTTGATCCCCACCTACCGTGAAGAGATCCGCGCATCAAATGCGGCCGAACGTTACCGAGAACTAAGCCTGTTGGCGAGAGAAAGATTATTGCTTACCGGATCGAGTGAGACATCAACAACCGTGGTGGACACAATCCCCAGGCACATCAATAAAGGTGGCAAATCCCGATGATGCACCCATCAACTCCAAAGGTAGGTATTCGTCCCACGATCGATGGACGAATGGGGGGCGTGCGCGAGTCGCTTGAGCAACAGACCATGAGGCTCGCAAAGGGGGTCGCCGAGTTCATCTCCAGCAACGTGTTTCTACCCGATTCGTCGCCCGTTGAGTGCGTCATCCACGATACGTGCATCGGCGGCGTCGCCGAAGCGGCAGCGGCGGAAAGGCACTTCACACAGAAAGGCGTGGACATTTCGCTTACTGTGACGCCCTGCTGGTGCTACGGTTCAGAAACCATGGACATGAATCCGCTTCGTCCCAAGGCGGTTTACGGTTTCAACGGCACTGAACGTCCCGGGGCCGTTTATCTGGCGGCGGCGCTGGCCGGACATTCTCAAAAAGGGCTCCCTGCCTTCGGAATCTATGGCCGCGACGTTCAAGAGGCGGACAATACTGAGATTCCCCCTGATGTTGCCGCGAAGATCCTCCGCTTTGTCCGCTCCGGGTTGGTTGTCGCGCAGCTTCGAGGAAAATCTTATCTTTCGATGGGAGGAACCTCGATGGGCATCGCGGGGTCGGTCGTCGACTCCGCGTTTCTGGAGCGTTACCTCGGTATGCGGGTCGAGGCAGTCGACATGACCGAACTCACTCGTCGCGAACTCAAGGGAATTTACGACGCCGATGAATACAAGCGAGCCTTGGGTTGGGTCAAGGAACACTGCACGGAAGGTTTCGACACCAACTCCAAGGAAAAACAGCGGAGCCGTGCCCAACTCGATCAGGAATGGGAAACCAGCGTGAAGATGGCACTGATCGCGCGCGATCTCATGGTGGGCAATCCCCGCCTTGCCGAAATCGGTTTTCAGGAAGAATCGCAGGGGCACAATGCGATCGCGGCCGGCTTTCAGGGACAACGGCAGTGGACCGACATCTATCCGAATGGCGACTTCATGGAAGCCATCTTGAATTCCTCGTTCGATTGGAACGGTCGCCGTGCTCCCTACATCCTGGCCACGGAGAACGACGCGCTCAATGCGGTCACCATGCTGTTTGGTCATCTGCTGACGAACACGGCCCAGATATTTGCCGACCTGCGGACTTACTGGAGTCCCGATGCTGTGAAAAGGGTCTCGGGCCATCAACTTGAAGGAGACGCCGAGGGTGGCCTCTTGCATTTGATCAACTCGGGTCCCGCCGCACTCGACGGCACGGGTCGACAGCAGATCGAGGGCCGGCCAGCAATCAAGCCTTGGTGGCAGGTGACCGAAGATGAAGTCGCAGCCTGCTTGAAAGCGACCACCTGGCATCCTTCCATCACCGAGTATTTCCCTGGTGGCGGCTGGTCGACTCGATATCGAACGCTTGGCGGCATGCCCGCGACAATTGCCCGAGTGAATCTCATTCAAGGCTTGGGGCCCGCCTTGCAGTTGGCGGAAGGCGTCACCATCGAGTTGCCTGAAAAAGTACACGATGTTTTGGATCAGCGTACCAATCCTACCTGGCCAACGACATGGTTTGCGCCTCGCGTGACCGGCACGGGAGCTTTTCGCGACACCTATCAGGTGATGAACTCGTGGGGGGCCAACCACTGTGTCATGTGTTATGGCCATATTGGTGCCGATCTGATTTCCCTGGCATCAATGCTTCGCATCCCCGTGTACATGCACAATGTTCCCGCCACCGAAGTGTTTCGTCCCAGTTCCTGGACCGCCTTCGGAACGGCCGATCCCGAGGCCGCCGACTTCCGCGCGTGCGCAACCTACGGGCCCCTCTATCGCTAGCAACCTGATTCACCGGATAACCACCATGCACGAAAAGCCACCTTTGTTACCGCGTTCTTATCTCTGGCCGTTTGTGTTGGTGACTTCGCTGTTTGCGTTGTGGGGCTTCGCGAACGACGTGACCAACCCGTTGGTGAACGTCTTCAAGAATCTCTTCGTGATCAGCAACACACAGAGCGCGCTTGTGCAAACGGCCTTCTACGGCGGGTATGCGACGATGGCCTTGCCGGCAGCTCTGTTTATTCGTCGTTTTAGCTACAAGGCGGGGATCTTGGTGGGGCTGGCTCTGTATGCCATCGGAGCATTTCTTTCGCTTCCTGCCGCGTCGTACGCAAATTTTAATCTGTTCCTTCTCTCACTTTATGTGCTGACCTTTGGACTGGCCTTTTTGGAAACGACGGCCAATCCCTTCGTTCTTTCCCTGGGTCCTCCGGAAACCGCCACCCGACGCCTGAATTTGGCGCAGGCCTTCAACCCGATTGGTTCCTTGACCGGGATGACGGTCGCCAGTTTCCTGATACTCTCCAACTTGCAGGTCGCCGAGTTTCAAAGCGAGGTAGGCGACTTTCATCAGGCCGCTCAGGCTTCAAGTCCGCAGTCGCTCAAGATCGATCCTCTCCTTGCCAATTATTTGCAAGCAGCACAAGCGCAGAACGATCCGCTTGACGCGCCAAGCAACGATGCGATTCTCAGCGATTCGTTAACCGCATTCCAGGCTGGCGAACTGCCCACGTTTCAAGGCCAGACCTTTGCTCAAATGCAAAGCAGCGACCTTGCCATCGTAAAAATGCCCTATGTGTTTATCGGCATCGTCGTGCTGGGGGTCATGGTGGTGTTTTCGCTCACAGCGATGCCCGATACCTCGCCCAAACAAGCCGACCGACTTCAACTTGGCGAGACCTTCGCCACGCTCATCCGGAACAAGGACTACGTGGAAGGCGTCGTTGCCCAGGCATTTTATGTCGGGGCGCAAATCATGTGCTGGACGTTTATCATTCATTATGCGACGACCAATCTGGGCATGAGCGCCGCGGAGGCACAAAACCATAACATCGCCGCGATGATTATTTTCTGCGGCAGTCGATTCTTCTGCACCTATCTCTTGAAATTTGTGACCCCCGGCAGGCTACTGTTGGCACTGGCCACTGGCGGTATCGCCTTTACACTCGGAACAATTTTCCTTCCGGGCTATGCTGGCCTTTACAGCCTGATTGGTGTCTCGGCTTGCATGTCGCTGATGTTTCCCACGATCTACGGGCTGGCACTTGCCGGCATGGGGGATGAAGCCAAGATCGCTTCAGCGGGTCTCGTGTTCGCCATCGTGGGCGGGGCATTAATGCCTCCGCTGCAAGGGCGGATCATCGACTTGGGTGGCGAAACCGGTTTGTTGTTGGGATTGCCAGCGGTCAATGTCTCATTTGTTCTGCCGCTTGTTTGCTTTGTTGTGATCGCGTTGTATGCCACCCGTGCCACAAGAGTCGAGCGGCGCATATCCCTCGAAACCATTTAACGATTGAATCTTCTCACTAGGTGAAAAGGCAATGTCCGATCGGGAAAAAATTCTCTCCGAGCTGATCGATCTTTCCCGCTGGCTTGGCGCACCGGAACAGGATTGCGCGATTCTGGGAGAGGGCAATGCCTCGGCAAAGATCAGCGCGGACACCTATTTGGTCAAAGCGAGCGGCACCGAGTTGCGGACCCTCGACGCCGAGGGATTGGTCGAGATTTCTCTCACTCGCAGCCTGGCAATGCTCGAAGATCCTGCGCTCGACGACCACCAGGTTCGCAATCTCTTGCTGGCCAGCAAGGTCGACGCCGACGATCCCCGGCTGCCGTCGGTGGAGACGCCACTCCATGCCGTCTGTCTCTTGCTCGACGGAGTGAACTTCGTCGGCCATACCCATCCGACGGCCATCAATTCGTTCACCTGTTCCGTGCGATTCGAGGAAGCACTTCGCGACCGGCTGTTTCCCGACGAAGTGGTCGTATGCGGACCCGAACCACTCCTTGTGCCTTACGCCGATCCCGGGGTGGTGTTGGCCCGAGTTGTCCAGCAACGACTGAGTGAATACCTCAAGAAGTTCGGTACGCCCCCCAAAACGATTTACATGCAGAACCACGGCTTCATTGCCTTGGGAGCGACTGCCAAGCAAGTCAAGGCGATCACCGCTATGGCCGTCAAGGCGGCACGAATCCTAATCGGGACCTACGCCTTTGGGGGTCCCCAAGCTTTGGGCAGCCAGAACGTCCAACGGATTCACTCACGGCTGGACGAGCACTACCGCCAGCGGATCATCGAAAATTGAGGTGATCTCCAGTCATAATGGCGTGCAATGCACCAATTATTCGCTTGGGTGAATCTGCCTGCCCTCACAAACAAAGGCTCGCTTATTTCATCCCCCTCCTAGTGCAGAGAACACCAAATCAGTCACCATCGCCGTGCTTGGAGCGATGAAGTACGGGCCCGGGAAGTCAACTGGAATCGGCATGGGGGACGACACCTGAAGTGGCGACGTGTTGACAATTTGGAACGCGCGGATTTCGGAAGTTGTCCCGCCGGGCCCTTGCACGGCAAGAATCGTTTCTGCGATTCCGTCGCCGTCCTCGTCTTGCGCCGCGACTTGAACCGGCGCGTTGCGACTCGAATCTGTAAATGCCAAGAAGCCGATGCCGTTAGCCGATAAACTGGCGAGCGTGGCGTTGGCGGCGTTGGTCCAAGCCCAGACGTCGACCAGGGAACGGCCATTGACTCCCGCGCCGACCGTGATGTCAGGGATGAAATCGGGATTGATCCTGGCTACGCTCAAGGACACGCCCCCTTGATAATTGGTCGCTCCCGTCGTGAAGGGAGTAAAACTGCCCACGGGCGTTGGCGTGGCGGTAGGGGTGGACGGTGCCATGTTGCTGACGTCGAACACCTTGACTGTCGTCTGAATGCCTGGCCCGCTGCCAACGATGATTTCCGCCTGCTGGTCTAGTAGGGTCGTGTTGAACGACGCGCCTTGCTGAGTTCCCATATCCGCCGCAGCGACTACGGCGCCGCCGATAAACGACGCCGGGAACGCGAGGAATTCGCGGTAGGGATTGAGTGCGTCAAACGTCGGCACCCCGGCAACAAGCTC
>JBGTEU010000633.1:0-2329 GCA_041747595.1 Bythopirellula sp. | reverse complement strand
GCACGCTTCCGCGTGCTGCTGTATTCAAGACCACAGAAATGAGTCGCTAAAGGCTCGTGTCCCGGTGCGATGCAGAGTGTGGTTCGGCGTAGGAATTAATAAACTTCATCGTGCTTGCCCAAGGCAAGCAAGAGAATTGCTTCCGCTCCGTCATGTTGTGTGTACTCAAACACCACCCGCAAATCGTAATCGGCGCTAGAAGCCCAACAACCAGCTAACGGACCACGAAGTTTATGTGTCCTCAGCGACGGATGTGCGGCGTCTGCGGACAGTTGATCGAGTGTCGCTTCGAGAGATTGCGCCGAATCGGGATGCGATTTCAACCACTTCCGAAGGTCGCACCCAAACGCAGGCACCGCAAGAGTGTGCGTCTCACGACTGAGCCTCACGCACCAACTCTGCCGCAGTCATGGGTTGACACTGCCCGGCGGCGAACTCGCGCCGAGCCTGTTCCACCGTATCTGCCACGCGCTCCCGCCCGCGCTCCGCGAGGCGGCGGTTTAAGATTGCCGCTAATTCGGCTTGGCCCTCGGCGTCAAGTTTTTCGGCTGCGTCCAGGGCAGCGTCAAAAGCGATTTGTTGACTCATGATGGCCTCCGATTGAAGACTATTATTATATCACCAACGAATATGGCAACAACAAGTGATTTAAATCGCCTCGGGCCCGCGCTCGCCAGTGCGGATGCGGATGCAGTCTTCCAGCGGGAGCACGAAGATCTTGCCGTCGCCGATCGAGCCCTCTTCGCCGGTGCGGCCCCCTTCGATGATCGCGTTGATCGTCGGCTCGACGAAGTCGTCGTTGACCGCGATCTGCAGCTGCACTTTACGAAGCAAATTGACGGTGATCTCGCGGCCGCGATAGACTTCGGTTTGACCTTTTTGCCGGCCAAATCCTTGCACGTCCATGATGGTCAGGCGGACCACCTCGACCTTGGAGAGAGCAGCTTTGACGTCTTCGAGCTTGCTGGGCTGAATAATGGCGATGATGAGCTTCATAAGAAATTCGGAATGCGGATTTCGGATTGCGGAATCGTTCAGTCAAAACGGAAAAGAGGGAGCGTGTTATCCTAATTCCGCATTCCGCATTCCGCAATCCGGATTCAAAGAGGACACCCCGGCCTGGGCGGGATTAGGCGGAAAACCCACCCAAGCCATTGGGGCATCCTTCTGGATTGACTGCCTGGCGTGACGCGCATCAGCCGGGCGATAAGGTTTTCCGTGAGTTTGGCAGCCCACCCGTTGAAGGGCCTGCCCGTTGAGAGATTGACGAAAACTCCCTTTATTCGAGTCCCCGTCGCATTCGTTGCCGCCCGTCTGTCGTCAGTGCCGGTCGCGGCTCAGCAATTCTCGGGGAGATGATTCCCACGTGCAATAAATCAACACCCTGCGATCTTTCCGCTACAAAATTGATGATGTCCCGGCTTGGTCGCACAGTAGGCGGCAAAGCGCGACCAAGCCACTTGGGGCATCAGCGGCGACCCAGGCAAGAGTCGATCCAACATTATCAAGGATCGCTTGTCGAGCGGCGTGAGGGCCACCGCTCGACAAGCGGTTACATAACCACTTTCTAGGATTGGTAAGCCTGCATACCATGCTCGCTGATGTCGAGACCCTTCTGCTCTTCTTCTGGAGAGACGCGAAGGATTCCAATCGCCTTCATGATCGAGAACAGAACCAGCATAGTCACGAAGGACCATCCAATAATGCACAGCGTCCCTTTAAGCTGGACGCCGAACGAAGAAGCATCGGAGTGCAAAATGCCAATCGACAAACAGCCCCAGATCCCACACAAGCCGTGAACCGGAAAGGCCCCCACGGGATCGTCGATCTGCAGCTTGTCGAGTAACAACACGCCGGCAATGACCAATGCCGCGGCAACGGGACCAATGATCAAGGCCGCCTCGACGTTGCTCATCACATCACAACAGGCGGTGATCCCCACGAGTCCCCCCAAGATGCCGTTGAGGCCCATGGAAAGATCGGGCTTGCCGAACAGGACCCAACTCAACAAGGTGGCAACAATGCCACCGGCACCCGCGGCAAGCGTCGTAGTAACGGCACAATGCATGACCATGTCGATGTCGGAGGTGCCTTGGAAGGCCAGTTGGCTACCGGGGTTAAATCCATACCAACCAAACCAAAGAATAAACACGCCCAAGCAGGCCAGAGGCAGGCTATGTCCAGGCATGGGAACCGATTTGCCACTCACGAAGCGGCCCATCCGAGGGCCGAGGACAATCGCACCGGCCAAACCGGCGAAACCACCGACGCCATGCACCACGGCGGAACCAGCGAAGTCCATGAAACCCTCTTGATCCAGAAAGCCACC
>JBGTEU010000632.1:0-1560 GCA_041747595.1 Bythopirellula sp. | reverse complement strand
AATTGTCGGGAATCTTGAGTGTGCGGGGCAGGGGGGCATTGTCGGCGATCACGCCGCTAAAATCTTGCCGGCGGCGCAAGCCCAGGGCGTACGCCAATTGCCCCGCCTTGTCCCGGCCCGCGATGATGGTTCGCCGCGGGTCCGCCTTAAAACGGCCGCGAGCGGTCCGAGCCAGTTGGTCGAGATATTCCAAGTCTTCAAACTGCCAACCGGATTCGCTGCCCGGTTGTGCCAGCAGCAGCACCAAACCATCACGCTCGCATGACTCGCGCCAGGCCTCGACGACGGCTTGCCCTTCTTTTTCATTCTCCACAAGCCACAGCAACAACCCGGGTGAGGGGGATTTCTGTTCGGGGGCGAGGAACTTCGCTGCTTGCGGGAATTGAGGCAGCTTCAGCTCTTCAAGCTCCCGCGGAGCGCCTGCGTCGGTCGGCTTAGAGTCAGCAAGATCGACGCTCGACAAAATCTCCTCGGGTGACGTCGTGAGAGTTGCTTGGAGTTTCAATTCTTCTTCGCCGCGCGCGATGGTGAGATCGATTTCTTCGCCGGGTTGCAAACTCTTCATCGCATCGAGCGCGGCGGCTAGTTGCGGAGTTTCCGTCTCACCCAATTTGGTTAGCCGATCCCCGGCACGGATTCCCGCCTTGGCGGCGGGGCTTCCCGGCCAAATCGTTTCCACGATCACACCGGGGTCTTTCTGTTCTTCGGTCGGTGCGGCCGGCAGCACTCCCAAGAAGGCGTGCCGGTAGGAGGCAAGCTTCGCGGCTAATGTAATCTCCGTATCGAATTCCTCGACTTCCGCGCCGCTGCCACGCCGCAACGAAACGGTGAGCTTGTCGCCCGCATAGCGGGGCCGAATGAAGAACTGCAATTGCGACTGTGTCGCCACGGCCTTGCCATTCACAGCCACGATCAAATCTTCAGGTTTCCAGCGAGCTTCCGCGGCCGGGGAGTTCGGCCACACCGAGACAATCTCCGGCGGCGTGACATATGGGCTCCCCCCCTTCAAACCGACTCCCAGTTTGCCGGGCAGCAAATCTTCGCCCTCGCGCCAGCGATCGAGCACCGTAAACACATGTTCGAGCGGCACCGCGAAACCGATTCCCGAGTCGTAAAACTCCGCGCCGGCGACTTCGTTTTCAATTTCCTGGCCACCCGGGCCGGGGGCCATGGGAACCAACACCCCGAACACCCGGCCACGGATGTCCACGAGGGGACCGCCGTAATTGGCCACCGACACGTTGGCATCGGTTTGCACCGCGCGGCCGTGCATGCGATTTGTGGCGCTGATGATTCCCAGCGACGTGTCGACGTGCTCCGATTGAAACGTTCGGCCCACGGCAAGGGACCATTGTCCGACGGCGATTTCGCGCTCGGGAACAAATGCGGGCACCGGCAGTTCTTGATCGATTTCTACTTTCAAGAGCACCAGCATTCGGTTCAAATCGCGTGCCACGAGTTCCGCGGGGACCTGTTTCCCGTCCGGCATTCCCACGACAATCGAACTGGGTCGTTGTGCAAAACTGAATGCGCTCGACACGATGTATCCGTCCGCCGAGA
>JBGTEU010000631.1:0-4136 GCA_041747595.1 Bythopirellula sp. | reverse complement strand
GTCGTCTCGTCAGCGATCCCTATGTCGACGAAGCCCTGCAAGCCGCGCTTGCGGTGCCTTTAAAGCTCAACCAGCGTGAACAACTCACCGCAGCCGCCGACGCCGTGGGCAAAGCGGCCTTCGGTTTTGCCATCGAGGCCGACGGCAACACGCTCGCGGCAATCGATCCACTCTTGCCTAAGCCCGAGCAATACAAAAACCAGTAGGAATCGCCATGACCTTTTTGGAAGTCGCCGTCGAACGTCCCCGCCGTTGGGACGCCCCGTTTGGCGACTCCATGCGCGACGAAGACGTCGACCAACTCCTGGAATTGCCCCCGTTCTGCGACATCGACCCGGCTGCCTTCCCCGCGGCGCTTCCCTTGCGCGAGATTCTCAAGAACGACACTCGAATCGGTCACTATCCCGACGGAACCATCGTGCTGCGTGAAGGCGACTACGGCAACAGCGCGTTTCTCGTGCTCCGCGGGAACGTACAAGTCGTGTTGTCGAGTCTCGACCCCGCGGTGCTCGGTCGACAGAAAAGCGACAAGCGCGGATTTCTGCGGTCGCTCGTGCGAATGTGGCGGAGCCCCTCGCTCCCCGAAGTCCGCGGGCAAATTCGTTCTCATCGCGATTTGGTAACCGACAACAGCGACCAAGTCGACGACCTCACGCAAACGCGCGTGTTTCTGCAAGACGTGCCCCGCATACTCGACAACACGCGAACCGTGGAGTTGAGGCCGGGCGAGATCTTCGGGGAATTGGCCGCGTTGACCCGCGCACCCCGTTCGGCCACGGTGCTCGCCCAGGGCGACGCCTGGCTCTTGGAAATCCGTTGGCAGGGACTCCGTGACTTGATGAGCCGCACCCCCGCGCTCCGCAGACACATTGAAGAGCTTTATCGTGAGAACAGCCTGCTGGTGCATCTGCGAGAAACGCCGTTGCTCGCCCATTTGCCCGCCGATGCCTTGGATGCGGTCGCCGCGGCAACGCAATTTGAAACGCATGGCAACTTCGATTGGCAAGCGAAGATCGATTCCGACCGGCGAATGATGTCCGAGGCAATTATTGCCGAGCCGCTGATCGCCGAGGAAGGTTCCTCGTGCGACGGTATTTTGCTCGTGCGGTCGGGCTTTGCCCGGTTGAGCCATCACTTTGGTCACGGCCATCGCACGGTGGCCTATCTCGGCAAGGGCCAGGTGTATGGACTCGCTGAAGCGATTCACACGGCTCGTGAAAACGAACCGGCAGGCTTGAACAATTCCTTGCGAGCGCTCGGCTACGTCGATTTGCTGCGGATACCGCAAGCCACGCTCGCCGAGCACGTGTTCCCCCATTTTTCCCGCGAGCAACTCGGTCAAGTCGCCGTCAAATATGCCGCCTATGGCATGCAAGATCTGCCGAGTGTGGCCGACGGCGAACAAGAGAGCATCGACACGCCCCTTTTGGAATTTTTGGTAGAGCGGCGGCTGATGAACGGCATTCAGGCGATGCTTATTGATTTGGATCGCTGCACCCGCTGCGATGATTGCGTTCGTGCGTGTGCTGCCACGCACGATAACAATCCGCGTTTCGTCCGCGAGGGGCAACGTCACGGGCCGGTCATGATCGCCCATGCTTGCATGCACTGTGCCGACCCCGTCTGCATGATCGGTTGTCCGACCGGTGCCATCGGCCGCGAAACGGCGTCGGGCGTCGTACGGATCAACGACCTCACGTGCATCGGGTGCGGCACGTGTGCCAACAGTTGTCCCTACAGCAACATTCAGATGGTGGAAGTCCGCGACTCCTTCGGAGCGACCGTCATCGATCAAGCGACGCAGCAACCGATTCATAAAGCCACCAAGTGCGATCTGTGCGCCGATCAACTCGGCGGCCCCGCCTGTCAACGTGCTTGCCCGCACGACGCCCTCGTGCGCATGGACTTGGGCAACCTGGGTGAACTTTCCGCTTGGGTAAAGCGCTAACGCGCTCACAACATCGCGTCGCACCCTTCGCAGTCTCCGGCGAACACGGTAGTCTGGTTGGAGTCTAATAATCCCCCTCCCTGTACTCCTGGAGGGGCTAGGGGAGGGTTTTTTGGCTTAATCATTCAAGAATTCCCCTCCCCTAACCCCTCCCCAGAGTACTGGGGAGGGGGATTTGAAATGACTTCATTTCAGATTTCAAATCGAAAACCTTGTTCACGAGTGCCATGAAGTCGTTCACCAGTCGGAGACTGTGGAATAGTACGCTCACGATTGCCGCGGCGGCGGGGGTGTTGGCCTATGCGTGGTGGGCCACGGCGCGGCTCCAGCGAACCGATTTCGTCACCGGTTATCTGCTCGCGGGGATGATCCTGTTCCTGGCGGCTTATAATCTTCGCAAAAAACTGCCGATCGTTTCGTGGACCACGTCGGCCCTCTGGTTGCAGACGCACATTTACGTCGGCCTCCTCACGGCGGTGGTCTTTGGAACGCACGTCGGCTGGCGTGTCCCCGACGGCTGGCTCGAGGGGACGCTTGCCACGCTCTACATCGCCACGTTTGCCAGTGGACTGGTGGGGCTCTATTGGACCCGCACCGTGCCCCCCCAACTCAGCCGCGTGAGCGAGGAGTTTATCTACGAACGCATCCCCGCGCTTCGCAATCACGTACATCAAAAGGCACAAAAAATCGTCTTGGAAACCGTTCGTGCCACCGGCAGCGACACGCTGGGGAATTTTTACGGCGCGCGGCTGCAGGGTTATTTGGAAAAGCCCCGAGGCTGGAATTACTGGCTCAAACCGTCGAGCAAGGTGCGGAAGCGGTTGCTCGCGGAACTCACCGAAGTAACGCGGTATCTTTCCGAGCCCGAACGGCAGGCGAGCGAACAATTGTTTTCGCTGATTCGCCGCCGCGACGATTTGGATTTCCATGCCGCGATGCAATGGCGGCTCAAGGCCTGGTTGTTCGTACACATTGGGCTCACGTATCCGCTGGTGATGATCGCCTGTTTGCATGGTTGGCTCGCGCATCTCTTTGACGGAGGTGCGCCGTGAGAGAACCGCTCAAGCTCGAACATGGCGACACCTACGAACGGCCCAATCAAACGTGGGTTTGCGGGCTGGCCGAAGAAGGCCCTCCCTGTCCCCTGGGTCCCACCGCCGGCGGTTATTGCTCCCGCGGGGTGGCTTGCCATCCGCTCCGCGACGAGGATCGTTGGCGGTGCAATCGTTCGGAACTGCGTGGCGGGCCGTGCGAAACTGGCCCCACTCCCGAGGGCGAATGTTGCCAACAGTATTCCTGCACGCCCGCGCGGTCACTGCGGTCGAAGCGGGGGCGATTCGTTTGGGCCGTTACACTCGCGACGCTCGGTGGCCTGTGTTTGGTGCTGAGCAGCAATTGGCGAAATGAAGTCCTCGCCCCCGGTGAGCTCACCGTCCATCACGCGCAACTTGTGGCGCAGGGCGGAGATCAAACCAACCGCTGCGCGAGTTGCCACACCGCCGGGAATCAAACGGCATTTGAGTGGTTGTCGCACGCCGTTGAACCCGATTTGGGCAGACCCACGCAAAGCACGCTTTGCCTCGAATGTCACAAAAAGGAAATCCCTATTGAGTCGGCATTGCTCGCGCACAATGTCGATCCACAGGTATTGCTCGCAAATCATACGGAAGATTCCAACACACCACGCATCGATCCCACCGGTTCTTTCGCTTGCAGCACCTGTCACCGCGAACATCACGGTGCGTCGCACGATTTGAAATGGATGAGCGACACCGCCTGCCAGGCTTGCCATCGCGAGGAATACCACAGTTTTGCGACGGACCATCCGGAATTCACGAGCTGGCCCGACCATCGCCGCACGCGGATTGCGTTCGATCACGCGCTGCACAAGGCAAAGCACTTTCCCGAGGAGAAGCAGGAATTTGCTTGTGCCTTGTGTCATATGCAATCGGAAAGTGGATTCCAACAGACGCTCGGTTACGAAGCGACCTGCGCGAAATGCCACGACAGCGACATTCAAACGAGCTGGGAAGCCGGCGTGCCGTTTGTGAGCCTGCCCCTAATCGACACCGACGTACTGAGTGAAGCGGGACACGGCGTTGGTCCCTGGCCCGAATTGGCCACCGGCGATTTTGACGGGGCGTTGCCGCTCGTCACCAAATTCTTGTTGTTGAGCGATGAAAAAGCT
>JBGTEU010000630.1:0-2780 GCA_041747595.1 Bythopirellula sp. | reverse complement strand
CGTTTGATGGAAGGCAATACCCCTTCCCGCAAGACTTACAAGATTCCTCCCGAGGGAGTGATTAGCCGGCAATCGACCGACATTCTCGCCATCGACGACGAATCAGTGGTCCGTGCGCTCCGTTTTATTCAGAACCACGCGTTTCAAGATATCGTGGTCAAAGATATTTTGAACGAAGTTCCCATTTCACGGCGGAGTTTGGAAATTCAGTTCCAGCATTATCTGGGCCGTTCTCCCGCCGAAGAAATTCGCCGCGTCCGATTGGAAAAGGGCAAGGAACTTCTCGCACGTTCTGATTTTTCGATTGGCGAAATTGCCGTGTCGTGCGGGTTTGCCAACACGACCCGCTTCGGCGTGGCGTTCCGCAAGCGGTACGGCCAAACGCCACTCGCCTACCGCAAGCAGCTCGTACGTTCGAGTTAGTGCGGAATCGACTCCCCCGCAATCATTTCGTCAAAGGTTTGCCGTTTGCGGACCAAATGCACGCGGTCGCCGTCGATGAGCACTTCGGCGGCCAGCGGTTTGGAATTGTAATTGCTTCCCATGACCGCTCCGTACGCCCCGGCACAGCCAATCACCAAATAGTCGCCAATCGAGGCTCGGGGTAGCTCGCGGGTGCTGACAAAGCCCCCCGATTCTTGCGTGAAAATATCGCCCGACTCGCACAGGGGGCCACCAACCACGACCGGCTGCAATTCAGTCGGCGACTGTGCCGCTTGCATGTCACGCCAACAAACGGCCAGCGGATGATAGGCCCCATAGAGAATCGGCCGGGCAAGATTGTTGAACCCCGCGTCGACCAAATAGTAACATTTGCTTCCCATCTGCTTGATTGCGCGAAGCTCCGCGATCAGGCTGCCACTTTCGGCCACAATGTAGCGCCCTGGTTCAAGCTCGAGCGTTAAAGGGTGACCCAGGGATTTCGCCAAGCGTTGTCGCGTGGCATCCCACAAGGCAAAGTATTTCTCCAGATCGACGCGCTCATCCCCTTCGCGATAGGGCGTCGGCAGACCGCCACCGGCGCTGATCGATTGCAATGACGAACCAATCTCCCCAGCGGCCTGTTCCATGGCTTGGCAGACGCTGCTCAGGTGCTCCATGTCGGTTCCCGAACCGATGTGCATGTGCAAACCCGTGACGGTGATGCCATGCTTCGACGCAAGTTTCATGCAATCCGCGATTTGCGTGAGCCAGATGCCGTGCTTCGAACCTTCGCCACCTGTGTTGGTTTTCTGGCTGTGTCCGTGGCCAAACCCTGGGTTGATGCGCAGCGTAATTTCACGCCCGGGGGCTCGTTCGCCGAGTTGGTCGATCATGTCGGGCGAACCGCAATTCACGGGGATATTGTGCTCAACTACCAGATCGAGCGCTTCGTGATCGAAGATGTCGGCCGTGAACATGATTTCGGGATGCTCGCCCCGCCCCGGTTTGAAACCGGCGGCCAAGGCGCGGCGAATTTCCCCGGCGCTCACCGTATCGACGAGTACGCCGTTGCGTCGCACGAGATCGAGGATCGCCAAATTCGAGCACGCCTTTTGAGCGAAGCGAATCACGTCGAAGGCACGGAGTTCGCGAATCCGTTCGACAATCACCGCCGAATCGTACACATACAACGGCGTGCCAAATCGCTGGGCCAGATCACCAATCGCATGACCGGCGATCTCGTCCATTAACACGGGAAATTTGCTCGCTTGCATCATTGAAGATTCCTAGCAGCAGTAACAATGCCTTGATTATAAAAGCAAATCTCTTCGGGCAAACAAGCCAAACGCCCCACCCGTGTGTACGAATACCGGCAAGCGGTCCGGGCCACGCGATTGGATGTCGGCCAACATGCCGGTCATTGCCTTGGAGGTGTAACTCGGATCCAGCATGATTCCCTCCGCGCGGCCCAGGAGACGAATGGTTGCGATCGCCTCGGGATAGGGAATCGCGTACCCGTCGCCGATAAAGCCATCCACGAGTTCAATGGGAGTTTCGTCGGTGGAAAGAACGAGTTGAAATTGTGCGACAGTATCGCGCACCAGTTGTCGCAACTGCTCATGAAAAAAATCGCAATTGTCGCTGACTGGCACGCCACGAACCGACCAGTTTGAGCAGTTAAACAACGCGCGGCCGAGAATCAAACCTGCCTGAGTGCCGCCAGAGGACGTCGCACAGTAAAGATCAACCGGCGTCTCGCGGCCCAACTGCTCGACCAATTCGGCCACGCAGCGGATGTAACCCCAACAGCCGAGCGGCACACTCGCCCCCACGGGAAAAAAATAGGGTGCGCGACCCGCAGACTTTTCCGCTTCCATGGCAACGGCGACAAGATCGTCGAGTTTCTTGCTGTATTCCTGGGGAGCGTGATAGCTGCATTCCGCGCCGAAGAGATCGTCCAGAAACAGATTGCCCTCTTTCTCGGGAGTCGCTTCCGCGGACCGTAAGAGCAAACGAACTCGCAGGCCGAGTCGCGCACCAAGGGCCGCGGTGGCCCGGCAATGGTTCGACTGGGCACCACCATGCGTAACGAGCGTGTCAGCCCCTTGAGCGAGTGCGTCGGCCACGACGTATTCGAGTTTGCGGATTTTGTTGCCGCTGAGTTCCAGGCCGGTCAAGTCGTCGCGCTTCATTAAGATCCGTGGAACGCCCCGCGTTCGTGAAAGATTTTTCAGTTCGACCACCGGAGTCGGTAATTGGGCGAGTTCCACACGCTGCGGCTCGTGAGGATGGATCATCAGGTGGCCGCCTTCTTTCTGAGCCGCACCGGATTCTCCATAATCGTCAGTCGCCGCTCG
>JBGTEU010000629.1:0-5492 GCA_041747595.1 Bythopirellula sp. | reverse complement strand
GGTGGCATTGCTACTGCCCGCCGTGCAGGCCGCACGGGAAGCGGCCCGGCGTACACAATGCACAAACAATCTGAAAAACATCGCTCTAGCGATCCACAACTTTCATGATGCCAAGAAGCACTTGCCATATAGCGTAAATCCTTTCGATCAGACGCCCGTGCGCTATGCAAGCTATACAGGCAAGGGTTGGATCGTCGACATCCTGCCCTATCTGGAACAAGCCCCGCTTTACGAGCAACTGCAGCCAGGCTTTGCCAATCCGGGCGACGCGAGTAACGACTTTTCTGAGAACGGCGACACCGGTGGTATGCGGCGTGCGGAAATACGTTCAGCGATTTCCACTCGCTTGCCTATTCTCGAGTGTCCGTCAGATGAATCCGCCAACCGTTTGTCGACCGAAATGTGGTACTTCATTGATATCGAAGCGGCCGTTACAAGCTATAAGGGCGTTCTCGGCGACCATGTGGTCTGGCCTGGCTCAACGATTCACAAGGATGGAACGGTGCCCGATTGCCATAACAACACGCGCGGCTGCAATGGGGTTTTTTGGCGGTTTGCGTTCATCGACCCGCTCAACTTCCGCAATGTATCCGATGGTTTAAGCAACACACTATTTGTTGGGGAAGACGTGGCCTCGCAGGACTATCACGCGGCTGCCTACTTTGCCGACGGTGACTGGGCCAGCTGTAACGTGCCATTGAACTTCTTTCTTCCAAATCTGTCGACTCAGGATATCAAGAACCAGTGGTTCAACACCCGTGGCTTTAAGAGCTTTCATCCGGGCGGCGTGAATTTTGCGGTGGGAGATGGGGCGGTGGTGTTTCTGAACGAGGGCATTGACCACATGACGTACCGTGCCCTTTCGACACGTCATGGCGAGGAAGTCGTTTCGGTGGTGCAGTAGTAACGTGGCGATCGCAGCATAAATTAGGAAAGAAGTTGTGGATATAAGTTCAGGTGTTTGGAGAAATCTTTGGGGCATTGCCTCGGCAGCCGTCGTACTTATGTTGGCAGGCTGTGGTAGCGAGTTCGGGGCTGAAGTCTCCGGCGTGGTCACGTTGGACGGCATTCCTCTAGAAAACGGCATTGTTGCCTTTCACCCCGAGCATGGAGGGCCTGTTGCACACGGAGTGATTGGCAAGGACGGATCTTATGTCGTTCTGACAGGCCGGCAGGAGGGACTGCCAATCGGCGACTACACCGTCACCGTGGTCGCAAATGAAACACCTAGGATCGACGCAGGAAGCGGGCCTCCCCCTCCGGGCCGACGCCTCACCTCCGAAAAGGTCAGCGACAAGAGCACAACCGATCTTCACTACAACGTCGAATCGGGGCATAACCAAATCGACTTGAATTTGAGATCGCAAGATTAGCGGAGCCAGCGAGTGGTGGAGCGCATGTCATGAATGAAGCAGAGAAGCAAGAACGGGTTGTTCGCTACCTTGCCGCCACGCAGGAGCGGCTACTGCGATACGTGTTCGTGCTGCTGCCTGATTGGGACGGAGCTCAAGAAGTGGTGCAGAATACGCATGTGGTGGTTTGGAAGAAGGCAGCGGAGTTTCATTCGGACTCCGAAGTGGACTTCGTCCATTGGGCGCGGCGAATCGCTTACTTTGAAGTCAAGAAATATTTGGAACAGCGTCAGAAACAGCCGAATGTGTTCGACAACGAACTGCTGGAGTTGATTCGCTCCGACATGGATGCAGTGGATGACGATTTGGAGTTAGAGCGCGAAGCTCTGGCTGTGTGTATGGAAAAGTTGCCGCCGCGAGATCAGGAATTACTGCGGCACCGGTACTGGCACCGAGAGAGTATCGCCGACCTGTCGAGCCGCCTGGGCCGTACCGTCGCGTCGCTGTACAAATCGTTGCAGCGAATTCGGCACGGTTTGCTAATATGTATACAACGCGAGTCACAAAGATTGGGGCGAGCATGACTGAGTTTCCGAGCGAACGTGGTGAGATCCCCGAGAACTTCGACGAACTTTTCAACAAGTTCTGCGAGGACGGCCTCGATCATCGACAAGCGAATTCGCTGCGCGACGTGCTCCGTCGCTCTCCCGCCGCGAGGCGACTCTACGTTCGTGCGATGACGCTCCACTTTTGGCTACAACTCAGATTCAGACGAAATAAGGATGGCCTTTACGCGAGCGAGTTTGCCGACTCGGTGGTCTGCCCCATCGACCGCATGTCGCGCAGCAATCCAATCGCCATTAACAGGTACCGCTTGGCAATTGCCGCGCTGCTGCTGATTTCCCTGGCCACTTGGATCTGGCTGTCTGCGAATAGTGACGAGCAGGCAGGAACTACGTCGCTGGGCAGCTCCTATGCGGCGGTCGTGGTCGGCACCAAAGATTGCGTCTGGCAACCCGGAAGCTCAGTCGAACGTGCGGGACAGATAGTTCGCGAAGGCGACCAGTTGCGGCTCGAAGCAGGCTTGGTGGAACTGAAGTTTGACTCCGGGGCAATGCTCATTGCTAAGGGGCCAGTCGAGCTGGATGTGGTTTCCCCGCGGAGCTGCGCGCTCATTCGAGGCGAACTCACGGCGAAAGTCGACCGCCTTGCCAGCGGTTTCACCGTAATCGCCGGCTCGGCAACCGTGGTTGACGTAGGGACTGAATTTGGCATTCGTCGTCCATCGGCCAATGAGTTGCAAGTGGAAGTGTTCCAGGGCGAAGTTCAGGTCTTCGACAGCGAAGGCCGACAGGGAACGATCGGTGAAAAGCTGCTTGGCAGCATTACAACGGGAGAAGTGGTTGAGGTCGTTCCTGATGAATCGGGGCAGTCGCTGCTCCTCGCCGCAGCGGACTCGCCCGTCGATCCCTTTACACGTGCTTTACCAGAAACATCCTTGCGATACGTTTCAGCCACTGCTTCGCTCGTCGCCGTTGATGGATTTGGTCGGGTTAAAGGAGGCGAGCCACTTACAGGGGCCGACGGAGGCACGGGCTGGCGCCGCCCCTGGGATGATAAGAGCACAGAAATCACGACCACCGACGTCATTGCTTTTGCTGACGCCGCGACTCAGGGCAACCCTGGAACAGCAGCCGTTCATCGTCCTCTGTTGCGGACATTGGGAGCTGATTCGCCCGTGTACGCGTCGGGACGATTCCGCATTACTGGGCCCGACCCCGTATGCACGTCGTGGATTTTGCTTTTCGAGGCCGCCGAAAGGGTGGGAGGAGGAGAAGCAACATTACTGGCGTTCGGCATCAGCGATCGCAAGTTCTCGGCTCGATTGTCGCCGCGCGATGGCGACCTCGCGGTGGATCCCAACTGCAAGAGACTGGGCGACTTCGGCACGTACGAAGATGGCGCAACTCATCTGCTGGTGGCGAAGCTCGAGTTCAATGCGGTCGACGACAAAGAACGACTCTCTCTGTGGGTCGATCCCACAAGTCGAACTGAGCCGAAGACCTGCGATCACGTAGTCGTTTATGACACTGGAAAACGTCAAGTGGATACCGTCGCTATTCGCTTCTGGGAAATGGATGGCGAGACCCGCGGCTACATCGATGACCTGCTGATCGGCACAACGTGGGACGCTGTGACGCAGTAGGAGTTTTCAAACGTCACATTCACGAATTGCACATTCTACGTAGATAAATTGAACGCATAATGGGAACACGATTGTCACTATTTGGAATCCTTTCGCTGGGCGTGCTAACTCTGGTCATGCAGTCATCCAAGGCACTTGCCCAAAGTGGCACGATCAATTCGGTTCGCAGTAGCAAGGCACGCTATAACCCGGGCGACCCGGTCCAGTTGGCAGTGAACCTGCAGGGACCCGTCACCGGCACCCAAGAATTGGTGGTGAACTATCACCACCTGGGCGAGCTGGTGGGGACGCAAACCGTTCCGGTGAATTCAACGAATACCTTTTGGACATGGGATGCCCCGACAGACGACTTTCGTGGATATCTGGCAGAGATCGTAGTAAGAGATAGTGGAACCGACGTGGGCCAATCGACGTTTGCCGTGGACGTTTCGTCCGATTGGGCCAAGTTCCCGCGTTATGGTTTTCTCTCCAAATACGATCAAGGTGCCAATGTTACGGCCGTGATGGACAATCTCAACCGGTATCACATCAACGGCCTGCAATTCTATGACTGGGGTCACAAGCATCACCAACCGTTGGCTGGCTCTGTTGCCAGTCCGGCGTCGTCCTGGGCTGATATCGCGAACCGCACGAACTACCGTTCGACTGTGAATGCCTACATCAACAAGGCGCATCAGTTCAATATGATGGCAATGTCTTACAACCTGATTTACGGTGCGCTTGATGAAGCCGGGGCGGCGGCCGATGGAGTTCAAGAACAGTGGTATCTGTATAATGATGCCAATCAAGCCAACAAAGCCAGACACGACTTGCCCGATAGTTGGCTGAGCGATATTTACTTGCTTGACCCTAGCAATCCCGACTGGCAGTCTTACATCGCTCAGAGGACGGCCGAATCGCTCCAGGCCTATGCTTTCGATGGCTGGCACATGGACCAACTAGGAACGGACACGCTGTATACCTACAACGGCAATCCGATCAGCTTGGGAGGTACCTTTGAGCAGTTCATTACCGCGGTGCAGGCTCATCCACAACTCGCGAATAAACCCATGGTCATGAACGCGGTCAATCAGTATGGGCAAGATGGAATCGCTGCGGCAAATGTCGACTTCTTATACAGTGAAGTCTGGGGTCCCAACAACCACTATAACGATTTGGCCAACATTTTGCTCGCCAACAACGCCATGAGCAATAACACGAAGAATTCAGTGCTCGCGGCTTATGTGAACTACAACTTATCCGATGGCCCAGGAACTTTTAACACACCAGCCGTGCTGCTCACCGACGCCGTGATCTTCGCCTTTGGGGGCGCTCATTTGGAATTGGGTGAGCACATGCTCAGTAAAGAGTATTTTCCCCACTCCAACCTGCAAATGTCGGCCGATCTCCAGGATAGCCTTACCACCTACTACGATTTCCTGGTTGGCTACCAGAATCTTCTGCGGGACGGGGGAGCATTCCTGAACAATCCTCTTACGTCATCGAATACCGCGGTCAACATGTGGCCCGCCCAACAGAATAGCGTTTCAGTTGTGAACAAAATGGTCGGAAACAAAGAGGTGTTCCACCTTATCAACTTTTCCGATGCGACCCATATGAATTGGCGCGACGACAACGGAACTCAGGCTGTCCCTGATCCCCTGCAATCGCTCCAGATGAGTTTCTTCAGCCATAAACCGATCGGCAAGCTTTGGGCTGCTTCTCCTGATATTAATGGAGGTCTACCCGCTGAAGTTGAATTTACTCATTCCAATAGCGGCACGGTAGACTTCACACTCCCATCGCTGGAGTATTGGTCAATGGTTGTTGTCGAGCCGGCACAACTAAGCGGCTGGGACGATTCCTCTGATGCCACCTATGCCGACGGGTGGGACAACGGCTCAAATGGCGGACACGGTTTCGGGCACTGGGTACACACCGCCTCAAACACTTCG
>JBGTEU010000628.1:0-2277 GCA_041747595.1 Bythopirellula sp. | reverse complement strand
AGCATGATCTGTGGGCTTTAGAAATCTTGATCATGGCCAATCCCGAACGTGGAGCCGTGATTCCGGGAACTGGAGGTCTGCGAAAGCTACGATTCGGCAAGGAACAAGAGAGCATTGGTAAGCGAAAGGGCGTGCGCGTTTGCTACGTGTATTTCAAAGAACACTGGACGGTGCTCTTAGTCGTGGCCTATGGAAAGAACGAGAAAGACGACCTAGGTGAAAGCGAAAAGAGCGACATTCGCGAATATATTGCCCGGGCGGAGACTTGGCTCGATAAGAGAAAAAATTGATGGAGGAGTAATTATGGCCAAAAACAATTCAGGCGATTCCCTCGGCAGTAAAATTTCACGCCGCCTTAAGGGGTTTGTGGATGCTGGCGAAAGTGGCGAAGATGTCTCCAAGAGGTTTACCTGCCGCACCATCCGACTACAACTTGAACCCCAGCAATACAATCCGGATCTCGTGAAGAAAACCCGCAAACTACTCGGGGCCAGTCAGGCGATTTTCGCCCAGTTCCTAGGTGTCTCGGCCAGCGCTGTTCAAGATTGGGAGCAAGGCGAAAAACCTCCGAAAGGGAGTGCCTGCCGACTGATGGACGAAATTCGCCGCGATCCCGAATACTGGCTTAAACGTCTTCGCGAGTTATCAACACCCGTTTCGGCTTGATTCGCGCGTATAATGTGTCTCTAACATCTGCAATCTTACATCCGCATTTCACATTCCCACCATGCCCTCCGAAGAAGAACTCTATCAGGATCACATCCTCGACCATTATGAGGATCCTTTTCATCGGGGGACGCTCCCGACGGCGACCCACGCGCACGAGGATAAAAACCCATTATGCGGCGACGTTGTGCGGATCGAAATCGAACTCGATGAGGCGGGAAAGATTGTCGATGCTTTCTTCAGCGGCGAGGGCTGCGTGATCAGCCAAGCCTCGGCTTCGATGCTGCTCGAAAAAGTGCAAGGCAAAACCATCGACGAAGTCAAAGAATTTTCCGCCGCGGAGATGCTCGAACTCTACGGTCCGCGGCTGACTCCCAATCGACAAAAATGCTGCCTGCTGTCATGGAAGGTGTTGCAATCGGCCGTACACTCGCCGCTGGAAGGTTCGTAGAAATCATGAGCGTCTTAGCCACACTCGACGAAGCAGCCTTACTCCCCACATCGCTCCGCGAGGATTTTCCAATCCTCAATGGTGACGTGCTCGACGGCCATCCGCTGGTGTTTCTCGACAACGCCGCCAGCACACAGCGGCCCCGGCAAGTGATCGACGCGATGGTGCGCGTATACGAACACGATTACGCCAACGTCCACCGCGGGATTCACACACTCAGTGAACGCAGCACCGAGCAGTATGAATTGGCCCGTGACAACGTCCGGCGATTCATCAACGCCAAAGAATCGCGGGAGATCATTTTCACGCAAGGCACGACCGCATCGATCAACTTGGTCGCGCGCAGTTGGGGCGAAACCAATTTGAAGCCCGGCGATGAAATTCTCGCCACGGTGATGGAACACCACTCCAACCTGGTCCCCTGGCAACAAGTCACCGCAAAA
Source organism: Bythopirellula sp. (assembly GCA_041747595.1). Classification (GTDB taxonomy): domain Bacteria; phylum Planctomycetota; class Planctomycetia; order Pirellulales; family Lacipirellulaceae; genus Bythopirellula. Next base: position 717 of record JBGTEU010000628.1, on the reverse strand, counting down.
ACGGGGGCCGTGCTCCGGCACGTGCCACTTACGGCCGATGGCCGGCTAGATATGGGTGAGTTCTCGAACCTGCTCAGCGAGCGCACTAAAATCGTCACCGTCGCGAGTGTGTCGAACACGCTGGGAACGATCAACCCGATTGCCGAAATCATAGCCGCGGCGCATGCGGTTGGCGCGTTGGTGTTGGTCGATGCCGCGCAGAGCGTGCCGCATTTGCCGACCGACGTGACGGCGTTGGATGTCGATTTTCTTGCGTTCAGCGGACACAAAATGCTGGGACCTTCCGGCGTCGGCATTCTCTACGGCAAAGAAAAATTGCTCGACGCGATGCCACCCTTCCTCGGTGGCGGCAGCATGATCAACGAGGTGAGGCTCGACGGCTTCACTCCCGCCGAGCTTCCTGCGAAGTTCGAAGCGGGCACCCCGCCCATTGCGCCGGCCATTGCCATGTCGGCGGCGATTGAATATCTGGAGAACATCGGCTTGGAGGCAATCCATCGCCACGAACAAGTGCTCACCCAATATGCCTACGACATGCTGAGCCAAGTTGAGGGCTTGCGGATTCTGGGCCCCGCGCCGGAATATCGCGCGGGCCTGATCAGTTTTGCCTTAGAGCGGATCCACGCCCACGAATTCGCCCAAGTGCTCAACGACAGCTTTGGAGTTGCCGTGCGTGCCGGCCACCATTGCACTCAACCGCTGCATAAGCTCTTGGGC
>JBGTEU010000627.1:0-7253 GCA_041747595.1 Bythopirellula sp. | reverse complement strand
GGCACGTTGCCCCCGGCGAGGTAATGCGCTTCGAGTGCCCTGGTGGTGATGCCTTCGCTTTCGGTAATGCCTGCTTGGATAGCCATGATCTTGCTGCGCAGAATCACGGTGGGATTCACCTTGCGAAAGGTCATCCGCAGTAGGTCGAAAATGCCGACTCGTGCCCCCGTGCTGACCGATTGAATCCACAGCCGTGCATACCGGGCGAACACGGCGATGAAGATCATGAACACCACGAGACCGAAGAAGCCTAGCACCAAGAGAATGGTGGAGTTGATGGCTGCAAACGGATAAATATCAGGCAGGTGCCAATTCATGAAATGATCTCCCTCAAAGCGAACCTAACCGTGCTTCACACAAGGCTTTGTACCGCCTGAAGTGGTTGTTTGCAAGGTTGCGGGGGATCGAATTGCTCACCCCAAGGGCTCGTCAAAACCTTCGAGTCCCAGTTCGTCGAGCGGTTTGGACAACACGTCGCGAGATTCGGTCACCATCTGCTCCGCTTCATCGGGGTCGGCACGCCGCACGACAACGCGGTTGGCACGCACCTCGACCACAATGATCGGTTCGCCGGGCTCGATGGCATCTCCCTGAGAAACAGCATCAATCCACTGGCCGTCGACGAACACTGAACCCGAAGGAAGCATCGGTGATTTGGCCACGCCAAGGCGGCCGACAAGCGCACGTCGCGTATCGATCGGTTTGAGTTCCTCTTCGGTGGGAAGTTCGCCGAGAAAAGCCTTGCCCATGGGGGTGTGTGGCCAAACTCGGAACGCCAGTGCCATGAGCGAGGGCACGGCCACCAGCGCAACGAGCACAAACACCAAGCCGGCGGTCGCGTCGCGGCGAAAGGCGAAGATGATGCTGCCCAGAATGGCACATCCGGCCAGCAGGCCAAGAATGCCGCCTGAAGGGATAAAAACTTCGAGCACGACCAAGGCACAGCCCAACAGCAGCAAAATGATGGCCCAGGTGAAAGGATCCAACCCCGTCATAGAAGATCAACTCCGGCGACTTGTGACCGAATCAATTCTACTACGAAATTGCGATTGGGGGCAGGGCCAGAGAATTAACCGCTCCGCTGTGCATCGCGGCTAAACGGCAGCGCGGACGACGACTCGGTTGCCGCGGGCCTCGACAACGACCACGGGCGTGCCGCTGTCGAGGGGTTCTCCCTCGGCGATCACGTCGACGAGCTCGTGATTGATGCGGGCCTTGCCGGCGGGGCGGAGATCGGTGGCCGCCTGGCCCTTGGCACCGATGAGCGCGGAGTAATCAGCCAGGTCCTCGCGCTCGTCGTCGGCGGGGGGCTCCAACACGATATTTCGGAAAACGGGGGCCTGCGGCAAATACCGCCGTGAAACAAGAATAAATACCATCACCCCCAGCCCCGACAGTGCCACGGTTCCCACCGAGCGGGCGAGCTCTTCAAGTTCGACTTCGCTATGGGGGCGTACGAAGGTCAGACTGGCCAACACGAGCGACGCGAGCATCAAACCGCCACCCCCCAGGCCGAAGATGCCAAAACCTGGCAAGACAAAAACTTCGAGGAGCACAAAACTCAATCCCGCGACAAAGAGCAACACCTCGAGCCAACCGGCCGTGCCGTTGAGATATTTGCTCCAAAAGAACAATAAGAGCGCAACGGCCCCGACAAATGCTCCCACCCCGATCCCGGGGGTACGCAGCTCGATATAAATCCCCGCGAAACCGACCATCAGTAGAATTATCGCGAGTTCCGGCGTGGCGAGGGCCTCAACGAATTCGAGTGCCCTATTGGGCTGGGGATTTGCGATTTCACCTTCCAAGCCGAATAGTTGTTTGAGCTCGTCGAACGAATCGATGGTTCGCCAAGCGATGCCGGCTTCGTGGGCCTGCTGGCCGTTGAAACTGAGCCGATCGTTCTTTTCGGCGACCAGTTGCCAGGCGTCGGCATCTGGTTGTTCGGCAACCTCCGCGGACGAAAGCCAACGAGATTCACCCGTGGCGCGGTTTTGGTAAGTGGCCAGTTTGATGCGAGGGTCCACGAAAGCCGCCAGCAGCGACCATGTGTACTCGGTCCGCGGCGCAAGCGACTGGCGAATGGATTGCACGGCCGCGGCAAGTTCGGCATCCGCGGGGCCGAGCGGTGCTTGTTGGTTGAGCGGTTTTCTCTTGTCGACAAGCGTCGGCGCCACCGCGGCAAGTTTGGCGGTCGGGTGCATCGCCAACTGATCGCAGGAAAGGGCAACGAGCGCCGCGGCACCGGTGGCCTCGGCGGGGATGTAAGCGACGGTGCGAACCGAATTCGCATCGAGACGCGCGAGCGTGGAAGCCATCCGCAGGCCGGCTTCGAGATCGCCCCCCGCGCTGTCAATCCGCACACAAATCCAATTGGCCCCTTGTTGCTGGATCGCCGCTCCCAGCAGGGTCTCCATGCGGCTCGCTTGTTTGGGAGTCAATTCGCCGGAGACGTCGATCACGACCGGTCGCCACTCCGCGGCGAGCGATGCGTCTTCCTCGAGCGCTTCGACGGGTACGTCGAGCGCGGTCGCCAAGCCTTCGCGAGTCGAAGCCAGATATTTCACAAAGCCGAACTGACGACCCTCGCGGCCGTCGAACTGGGCCAACGTCCCGGCCGGGACGAGAATTTTTTCTTCAATGATTTCGCGGGCGGCGGTAAAGTTTTCCAGTTCGTCGCGGGCAATGAAGTGCGTGCCATCTTCGGCTTCCACTTGCAAGACTTCCGTTGAGGGATCAATCATCGCGACGGCAAGCGCGACGGGGATCGTCCGTTGGGTCTCGGCGATTTCTCGATAAGCCGCCACGAGCGTTTGGCGGATCGAGCCATCGGCAATTTCATTGGCGCCCGCCTCGCCGATCATGGCATCGGCGGACATCACGATCTCTTCGCAAGCCAATGCCAAGAGCACCCCATGCCCGCGCAGCGATTGGGGAACGAAGGCCACGGTTTTGACGCCGGCCATCTCGCGGCTACACAAGAACCGGGCCACCGCCAGTGCTCGCTCGAACTGACTGATCGCGGCGGAGTCTTCATTCTGTGGCAGGGCTTCAAGTTGCAGCACCAACACGGGCCTGCGGGCATCCTTTTGCAGCCGGGCCTCATTCAAGAGTCGATCGCGTGAGCGGCGAATCGTGGTTTGTAACGCTTGGTCGGCGCTCCCGGTGAGCGGCAGATGAATCCGCACGAGGGCAGCGAGATTCTTGGTAGGGATCTGTTGCCGATCGACAGCGACGTCGGCCGCCCATGCGGTTGAGGCCGCGATGGCTAAGCAATAGCCGAGCGAGAATGCCAAGCTGCAAGCAAAGGGTTTGCGAAATTCAAGTGTTGCCATACCGAGTAAGAACATCGAGGTGCGAGGGTACGCCTAATTGCGCCGCAATTATACGTCGCGCAGGGGAAGGAGAAAAGAAAACGAGAAATTGCCCATTTAGCCCCGCTGTTCGCAGCGGGAAATCCTGTCTGTGACAGCGCGTCGCAAGCGACGCGGCTAAACGGGAAAGTCACTTTTTCGTGCCGTACTGCGAACGGACGGCTAGCAGCATTTCGCCCGTGGCGCTGTACTCCACGCCTTGATCGGTGGACTGCAACGAGAGTGGTCCGGTGAGCGTGGCCTCGACGGTCCGGCAGGTGGCGAGTTCGACCACCACGGTTCCTTGTGTTTGCACTTGAAGAGGATTGTCCGGCTTGCCCAAGGCCACGATAGTGGCGGCGAACACCGCGCACGGTTTGCCGTTGACATCCTTTACTTCCAAGAGATGCAGCTCGAATTTCTCCACTTCGCCGAGAGAATCAAACCCCATCATCTTTTGCGCGATGTTGGTCGGCACTTGCAGAAGCTCGCCGACGCGAATCTCGCGGGCGAGCAAATACTCCGTGAGGGGGTTGGGTTGGCCGAAGGTTTCCATGGTGTTTGCGACGATTTCAAACTCTCCGCGAGTGGGAATCGCTCCTTTGGAATCGGTGATCAACAACTGCTCGCCGTTGCGGGTGATAATGTAGCTGTTGCCTTCCACGGCCTGAGCCACCTCGTCCGCGGGGTCGGAATTCTCGGGAGACATGAGCCGCGACAGCGGGTAAGAAACTTTCGCTTTCCGCGCGCGGCTAGCCACGACTTCCAACACTTCGATTTCGCGTTCCTGTCGGCGGCGCAATGCCGTGTTGCCGTCATGGGCGACTTGCCCCGCTTGCTTGATGACGGTGTGAATGTTGAGTTCCATGCCCACGCGCTGAACGACGCGCTCGCCAACGGTCGTGGGTTGCTGCAGGAATTTGATGAGCTCGCCGGTTGCCGCCGCGGAGTTTGCGGCGAGGGGAGTGGTGTGCGTCGCCGGCTGAACGGCGGCTTGCTCGGCGATGGCGTGAGACACGAGCGAAGCGGCAACGAGGCTCAACACGCTCATTGTTTTGGCGGTGGGCTGGGGCATGGAGTCGACCTTTGCGAAGAGGGCCACCCGCTGCAAGCAACGGGGCGAAATGTGAGCGAAAAGTAGCAAGTCGGCCAGTTCAGCGCAACAGCGATTTGATTTAGCCCAGCAAAGCTGTAAGGGCTCGCCAAGCCACGGCCCAGGTTTTGGAACCGTCGTGATAAGTCTGCCACCAGCGGAAAAGCTGCTCGGCAAGCGCGGGAGGCGACTCCGACTCGACGTGCCAGCATTCGAGGGCACGTTCAATCGTCGCCGGACTGCAAGTGCCCCATTCGACGGTTTCCGCCGCGGCCAGAATCGCCGGCAAGGTGGCGAGTTTCGCGATTTGTTCCAGGCGGTCATGGGGAACCGCGTCGGAGTAAGCGGGAAGGTCCGCGTTCAGTTGTGCTAGCAACCAACCAAGCCGCAGCGCTTCGGGTAAGTCGGTGTACGGATTGGTGAGCACGGCCTCCAGAATGACGCGATTCGTTTTGAAATCCGCGCGGCCCCCGCCGCCGATCCACGGTGTGACCAGCACGATTTCCGCCGCGGGCGCGAGAAAGCCTTCGTCGGTCAAGCGAGCGAATTCTCTGAGCAGCCCCGGGCCGCGGGCTTGCCATTGCTCTTGCAGGGGTCGGCCGCGGAGGGCGAGCTCGTCGACCATCTCCGGCCGCGCAGCCAAGAGTTTTGCTTCCAAGGTGCCGATGGCCGCGGCGATTTGGCTGACGGTAGTTTCTGTTGCGGACCCCGCGCCGTGCAACCGAGTCAAGGCGATCACAACCAATTGACGATTGTTTTCAAACTCGCTCGCCAGACTCACGAGTGCCGACAATGTGGGTTGCACGGCGAGATTGGTGGCGGCGATGGCGGCGACAAGCTGCTCAGCTGGTTCGACGACAAATTCGGCGAGTTCGCCATCGACCGCCGCGTAACCCTGCTCCCGGCAGAGCGCCGCGTGCAAACAACTGGCGGAGAAGCTCGCTTTGGAGCGGATTTCCATGAGGCAAATTCCATGCATCGAGGCCCATGTTTAATTGATACTGCCGGCATCGTGCGCGCAATGCTGGCAGCAAGTCAAGGCGGGCACTCTCGGCCGCCGAACAAAAGGAGTGTGATGAACTCCGCGGATCGCCCTGGTGGCGTTTCGAGTCGATTGGTATGCTCCCCGCCCCGCTGCCGGCCGCAAGCGTCGGTATATTCCTTACTCCTGCTCGAACGCGCAAAGCGTGTGCGATTTCACACGTTCCATTGAGAGACTCCATCCATGCATCTCAAGCAGAATCTCTTGGCATCGTTGGTATTCGTTGCTCTGTTAGTGGCGAATGCCGCCGCTCAAACGGCCTATCCGCCCCAGGAGGAAGCCAACCTTGCGCAAGGGGTGTCACCTTCCAGCACGCCCGCCGTCGAACAAACACCGAACATCACTCAGGGGCACACGCTGGGGACGCCGCTTGCCCAGGTCTCATCGGTTCCCGTGCAAACTCCCGCCGCGGGAACGACGCCGACCGCCCTCGCCCAACCCGCGGTGCTCGGTCCTCCGTTCCAGTTGAACGACACCGATCAAAAATACGTCGACCAAATCTTGCAGATGTGGGAGAACACGTCGAAGGATATCAAGACTTTTGATTCCTCCTTCGAACGGTGGGAATATGATCCCGTGTTCGGTCCGGCTCAAGTGCCGGCGATCAAGAGCAGGGGGCAGCTTTCGTATTCGAAGCCCGACAAGGGGAGCTTCAAGATCACCGACATCGAGCGCTACGTCCAGAAAGACCCTGCCCAGCCGGGTACTTACGAACCACAAAAACTGGAAGTCGGCGAGCACTGGGTCTGTGACGGCAAGGCGATTTTCGAGTACCTGCAAGAAAAGAAGCAATTGGTCGTGCGGCCATTGCCCCAGGAAATGCGGGGGCAATCGATCGTCGACGGTCCGCTGCCGTTCTTGTTCGGCGCCGAAGCAGCCAAGCTGAAGGCCCGCTATTGGATACGCTGCAAGGAATCGAACGAGAAGCAAATCTGGCTCGAAGCCTTTCCCCGCAATCAAGAAGACGCGGCCAATTATCACCACGTCGATGTGATGCTCGATCGCAAAACGATGATGCCCGCGGCGATTCAGGTTCACATGCCCAACGGCCGCAATCGCTCCGTTTACATGTTTAACGACAAGCCGAACGTGAACGGCGCGCTCGACGCGCTGTTCGGCACGCTCTTCAGCTCGCCGCGGACACCGCTGGGCTGGACCCGAGTGGTGGAAGATGTCCCCACCGCACCGCAGGCGACCCAACCCCCAACGACCCAGTTGAAATAACGAACGCCCAGGGATGGCACTCCCTGGGACTGCGCCGCGACGTCGACCCAGGGAGTGCCATCCCTGGGCGTTAATGGTCTAGCACGTGGCGGTAAACTTTTGCGACGTTAGCGGCCATCGCCGTGGCCGAGAAGTGTTCCGCGTGGCGTTCCCGGGCATTTCGGCACATCGCTGGATAGTCGTGCCGGCTATCGGGCTTGATGATTTCTTGAATCGCCTCGGCAAGTTGGTCGGGATCGTTCGCTTCCACCAGCAAGCCATCCACACTGTCGCGAATCGCGGCGGGAATTCCTTCGACACGGCTCGCCACCACGGGCAGCCCCGCGGCCATCGCTTCGAGGACCACCATCGGCAGCCCCTCGCCAAACAGGCTGGGGAGCACGAACAGATCGACTTTTCTCAATTCGGCATGAACGTCGCTCACAAAGCCGGTCCAGTCGATGGCGTTCCCAAGTCCGAGTCGTGAGGCAAGCTTTGACACTTCGCGTTCGTATTCGGGAGTTTCAAAAGGTCCGATCGCGCGGAGTCGCACGTCGTAGCC
>JBGTEU010000626.1:0-1558 GCA_041747595.1 Bythopirellula sp. | reverse complement strand
TCCCCGGTCATGATGTTACAACTGATGCCCCGCACCGCTTGCACGTTAATTTCGCCGGTGTTGAACGACTTGGTGACTTGCCTGGCTTCGGCAGCAAATTCTTTGTTCTCCATCGTTGGTCTCGATCCCTTGGGTGATTTGACGAATGGACTACGGGCAGCTTCAATGGAGCAAGCTTCGTGCCGAAAATGGGTCACACAGTTTACCTAATTTCGCAACTTTAGGCAGGTCGCTAGAGCTAAAAGTAGAAATTCGTGCCGAGTATCGGCCGCATGTTAATAGCGTTTTTCTAACGAAAAAAACATTGACGAAAGTTTGCATGATGGCAGTTCTCGGTGCGCATATGTCGATTGCCGGCGGGTATTACAAAGCCGTCGAAGCCGCCAAGAAGGCGGGATGTGATTGCGTGCAATTGTTTACCAAGAACAACAACCAGTGGCGGGCCAAGGAAATTTCTGAAGATGATGCCGCGAAGTTTCGCGCATCGCTCGCGGAACTCGGCATCGCGCATCCGATCTCTCATGATTCGTATCTCATCAACTTGGCGAGTCCCGATCCCGAGTTGTGGAAGAAATCCATCGATGCGTTCGTCGTGGAACTCTTGCGGGCTGAGCAGTTGGGGATTCCCTACGTCGTGGCCCACCCCGGGGCGTTTACAACGAGTAGCGAAGCCGAAGGCCTTGCGCGGATTGCCAAAGCCCTAGATGAAGTTCACGGTCAAACCCCCAAATGCCAGGCCATGTGCCTGCTCGAAACCACGGCGGGGCAGGGGAGCAATTTGGGGGCGAAGTTCGAGCACCTTGCGGCGATTATCAACAAGGCGCAAGACCCCGACCGACTGGGCGTCTGCGTCGATACATGCCACATTTTTGCCGCCGGCTATCCGCTCGACACGCCCAAGAACTACAAGTCGACGATCAAAGAGCTCGATTCCATCGTGGGCCTCGACAAGGTCAAGGCGTTTCATCTCAACGACAGTCTGAAAGATCTGGGTTCGCACGTCGATCGCCATGCCCATATCGGCCGGGGCAAAATGGGCCTCGAACCGTTCCGTAATCTGCTCAATGACCGCCGCTTCAAGAAGGTGCCGATGTATCTGGAGACGGCGAAGGGAGAAGAGGACGGCGAGGATTTGGACGTGATTAATCTGCGCGTATTGCGTGGGTTGATTGTAAAATAAGAAGCCGTCCTGACTTAGTAAGACATCTCTCGCAGATTCACCACGCGCCACGGGGGTAATTCTCCCGCAAGTTTTGGGAAAAACTTGTCCACGTAACCGACGTCCGCGAGTTCTTGCAAATCGCGACTCGGCGGGTCAGCACTTTTCAGCAGCACGAGTTCATCAGCTTCGAGGCAGACGGCCAAACGGGCGGCGATCGAGTCGCTGGTGACGTCCCAGGATTCAGGGAGTCGCGTGCCGGGAAGGAGAGGTTCGATATTTTTCAGCACGGCTGCGCATGAAAAAATAACCGTGCAGTTGGGCGGGAATGGTATGTGAGTCTGAACTCTGGTGCCAGGCATTTGCTTACTGAGCTCGCCGGCAGTGATCGACATCATA
>JBGTEU010000625.1:0-3459 GCA_041747595.1 Bythopirellula sp. | reverse complement strand
GACGAGTCTGCTTCGCCGGGCCAGGTGAATGTTGCGACGGACTTTCCTGGAAGACTATAAGCAACATATTGGCCGTTCTCGATGAGCCGGAAGCTGCGTCCAGTATTCGAGGGATTTAAGGCAATCACGGCTCGCGAACCATCAGGATTCCTGAAAGCAACTGTTTCCAACTGGTTGTCATACGACTGGGATTGGATCCGTACAGCTCCTGGGTGGACGAATTTGCTGGCATGAGCAATCGTATAGAACTCCTCATTGAATTCGACAGCTCCCGAACTGCTGTCGATCGTGACCACTCCTCGACAATCACTGCAACCTCCTTGATGGGGCCCATTGTTTTCATCGAGTGCAAGGTTCCAATATATGGCGCTTTTACCCCAATTCCGTGCATTGCCGATGATAATATTCTGCATGCCCCATACGAGGTTATCGGAAAAGTTGGGCGCCCACTCGCCGCCACTAACCTCGGTAAAGTAGATGCCCCGATCAGGATGGGCATCGTGCACGACCGATTGTGCACTCACTTGGCCTCCGTATGCGTGAAAAGCCGATCCAGCGACGTATTGCTTCACTTGAGGATCGTTGAGCAAGTTGATGGCATAGCTCGTATTATCCCAGTTGTGGTCGTAGAGAAGGATCTCCGTGTCAATGTTAGCTGATTGGAACGCCGGTCCAAGATGATTCTTGATTATCGAGCCCTGTTGCGAGGAACTCATCCCCATCGAGGGATAGCTCCCCGTTACGTGGAGTGGCTCGTTTTGTAATGTTATGGCGTCGATGGGCAGACCCACTGCATCGTAGGCCTCTACGAATTTTCGCAGATATATCGCGTAGGAACCTTCCCACTGCGACGCCAGTTGACCGCCAAGAAGCGATTGATTTGTTTTCATCCAAGCAGGCGCGCTCCAGGGAGAGGCCATCAATTTCAATTCAGGATTGATTGCTTTAGCGGCTTGGAGTTGGGGAACAATGTAACTGAGATCGTGGGCAATCGAAAATTGACTTTGGGAAGGATCTGTCTGACCATTTGGCAAGTCATTATAGGTGTAGCGTCCCGAAGCGGTGAAGTCGGAAGCCCCCATGGGCATCCGCAAATAGCTCATCCCGATGCCCGTTTCGGGAGAAAACAACTCTTGAAATAGTTGGTTGCGCTGACTGCTGTTGAGCTTGTTTTGGAAGAGCCAAGCCGAGGAATCGGTCAGCGCCGCTCCGAATCCGTCCATGGTTTGAAACGTGGTGCCGGCATCCAAGCTGATGGCCAGTCCCCCTGCTCCACTGCCGGGAGCAAAGTCCACGGCAGTCTGCTGAGCAAGCAACTGACTACGGTCGCCGCGAGTAAGCCATACTTCAACCGCTTGGCAAACTGATATGTTTGCCGCGCTCAGAGCGATCAAAATCGCCGTAAAGACTTGCGTGAGTTCAGCCGCTGGTTGCCGGCTGCTATTACCTCCTGTGGCTTGTAGGAAACTCGCGTCAGTCATTTCTCGAACGATGCTCCTCGGAGTTCAGCCTCTCGCTATATTTCCGTGACGTGGTCGATGTTAGCTCTGAGGTCGATTATTCACGTTAGCCCCTGGGAAATTACTCATTGCTGAATGTCTCCCTCGTCACGACTTCCAAAGGCCTGATGCACCGCGAGTTCAATATCGTATGAGTTGGAGTGAACCGAGCCGTCGCAATGGACGACCTGAAACACACTGGGGTGGGCACTTCCAAACCGAAATTGTCGATTAATCTCGGAAAAGGCAGGATCGGTAGAGGAGGGAGAATCTGGCCACGCCGCCTCCCAAGAGGAGATGTTCACATCTTGATCGAAACCAATATAGAGGCACTGGTCATCCACTCTTGATTCGCCCGTCAAATAGAAGTCGGTGTTGATATGTTTTTCACCGACCAGGTAGGTGTTGCTCGTGCCGTCGGTGATCCGCTGGATTGGAATGGGATAGCGAGGGATCACCACGCCATTGGGATTCCATTTTCCTTTGAAGAACACGGTTTCCGTCCAGCGGGCATCATCATCGGCTTCGGCATAAGTCTTTGGGAAGTCCCCGTTAACATCGCGCGGGGTACTGCGGAACGGATCGGTTGAACCGCCACTCATGCAGGCACCATAATCGGTGCGTCCACCGGCAGCTGGACGATCCATGTTATACATCGTAGGAATGTTATCAACGGGATAGGCAACAGCCGGACGTCGTGACGGACAGATGAAAACTTCTATGGGAGTTGCTGCCAGTACGGCCAGCTCGCTCCGCTTCTGTGCATCAGGGAGACCTTTGGCGATCAGCCGCACATTTCCTTGCTCCAGGTACTCGAGGATGCTATAGGCCCAACTCCCAGGTTGATCCTTGCCATAACCGCGATCGGGATCACCCATCCACTGATAATGCCAGCCGCCCGTAGGAAATGCCTTTTGGGCACCCTCGTAATTTAGCGCCGCCAGTCCAATTTGTTTGAGATTGTTGATGCATTGCGAGCGACGGGCGGCCTCGCGAGCTGCTTGGATCGCCGGCAGTAACAGGGCCACCAAAACGCCGATGATGGCGATCACCACGAGTAACTCAACCAGCGTAAAAGCTCGTTTACTTTTGTTACAGGTTAGCAACATCCTACTGTTCCTATTTATCCGTGTTCGCCGCTCGGATAGGATCCATATATAATCACACAGCCATCAAACTCATCCGACACTTTATCCCCAAGAGCGACGACGTTTTGATACGATCCACGCGAGAATTCCTGACGCCAAAAGCAGTCCGCTTGGCTCGGGAACTGCCACGCTCGACACGAGAGGGCCAATAGGCAGGCCATACTGAGCTTGCCAAATCGCAAGGTCTAAGGAATCCACCTCATTGTCACCGTTCGCGTCTCCTTGAAACAAAGAGTTTCCCGAGCCAAAACCACGCTGCCAGATCAAGAAGTCGCGACCATCCACGTCACCGTCGCCATCAAAGTCCGCATTCTCTACGGCCGAAGGATCGACTTCTACCAGTGAAACGTCGAAGATAAAGAGGTTTCCGTCGCTGACAGGAGTGGTCGTGACGTTGTCGAACAGAATGATCGGTCGTACATATTTGGTGCCCGCGATGGCCGTTCCGCTGGTAGAAAACGAGAGTCCGTCTCCAGTCACAGACGTGTCGAGCGGGACGATCGATTCGCCAAGTTTCGTGATATCGTCATCGGCGAAATATTCCAAACCAAAGCGGAAGTCGCCGTTGACGTTCGCTTCAATGCGGACGTCGTTGAGGGTGAACTCATATTCCGTCCCTTCGGCAGCCAGTATCGATTTTTGAAATATTCCCCCAAAGTTACCGGCTTGATTTGAGAAGAGCGAAGCATGTCCATTTGCTGGTCCCCCTCCTGAAAAGAAATCATTAAACCCGGCCGAACCGAAACTCCCCCAATAGTCGCCGGCGAGCCCATTGCCGTCGGTGTCTTCGAATCCATTATTCTTGAGAGCCT
>JBGTEU010000624.1:0-2675 GCA_041747595.1 Bythopirellula sp. | reverse complement strand
TCCTTGCGTAATTCCTCGGCGCTGATCCGCACGACCTGGCCATCTCTTGAAATCACCAACTCCGTGCCGGTCTGGATGGCAGTCTCGCGGGCCATCGCCGCAGCCCGGCGGAGGGCTTCGAGGGAACCGCGCAAGTCGGGATTCTTGGCGTTAGCAATGTCTCTGGCATTCATGGGATTTCCTTCCATTCCAACAGAATCGGGACCGATCCAGCATTATCATACACAGCCCAGTCGTCGACCGCAGCTTTGTAAGCCTGTTCGAGGTTTCGTAGCCCGGCATCGAAGCGGCGTCTGATGACATCTTCGGGGGATGTTATGCCCGCCTTGGCGCACGCGCATGGCCACGCGGGCAATCGCCGTTTCGACATTCGGCAGGCGAAGATAGAACAGGCTGACGTGAAATCCGAGCCTGCGCCAGTCTTGAATCCGCCGCAGATAACCGACGCCGGCCAGTGTCGTTTCAAAGGCAAATGTTTCACCGTGAGCGACGGCGTCGTTGATTTCTTCGAGCATGAGCCGCCCGGCACGCATCGCAGCCGCCTCGGGCTGGAAGGGCGAGAGCCCGGCCGCAATCAGGTCGGCGTTGATGAATCGTGGGCACTGCGCTTCTTTCGGCAGAAACGAACGGGCAAAGGTTGTTTTCCCCGCGCCGTTGGGGCCTGCGATGATGATAATTTTCTTGTTTCCGGCATCTCTCGTCATATGCCTGCTCTTCCTCGGGGGATTGTATCGCAGCGATCATACCCGTTTCGGCACCTCACGGAAAGAAAGGCACGGAACTGGTTCCCCGCCTCCGCGAGGGTAAACTCTTTGCGGGGATGACGGGAGCGCTGCGCTCACCCCGCCTGGCTATTCCCTGCCGCTGCTTCGCAGCTGAAGAAAAGCCGCATTCCTTCTTATTCGTGTGATTCGCATCATTCGTGGTTTCCTTCCCCTCCGCGACCTCTTTTTTCTGGCCATCGTCCACAGTCCCACAGTCCGTATTCTTCCGCTAAAAGCTGACAGCCGATAGCCGACAGCCATTCCCCCCCTGGCCAAAAATACTTGTTGCGGCGCGATTCTGAATCGCGATAATGGTGGGAAATAGCCGTCAGCTTTCAGCGGTCCGCCCGGTTCATTCGCGGCATCGCTGTGATCGCGGCAAGGTTTTTTAGCAACTAATATTTTTTAGCAACGAGAGAGCAGGCAAGAAATCGCTGATGCGCCGGAACTCGCGTTACTCGTTCCGGCCTACGGTCACTCTACTGGTGCGCGCCGATTCGAATCGACCTCAGGAGAGTGATTCGTAAATCGCGCGTGCCAAGTTGACCGTCTTGACCGTCTTGACCAAGTTGACCGTCTTGAAGTGAGACTAAAGGACTTTTGGACCAGCTGGCCAAGGGAAATCTACGTCCCTAAGTCCGATCGTCCTGAAGTCCAACGTCCTTGGTCATTCGGTCATTGGACATTGGTCATTTCCTTAGCGGCGATCACGTCCGTGCGGCGCGGTCGAAGACTTTGGTGAAGGTGTCGCGGACTTTGCGGAAGGTGTCGAAGACTTTCTTCTCCAGTTCCGCCGGATTGTCGGTGCCCATCAAGAACGAGAGTTTTGCTTGTTCACGCGGATCGTCGGGGAACTCGTGTCGCCCCGCGGCATCCATCAAGCGGATGCGGGCTTCGATGCTTCGTTGAAAGCCGTAAGCACTGCGGAGGAAGATCGCATCGTCGGGGCTCAGCACGCCCGCCTGTTCCAAGGCCGACAAGCCCGCGATCGTGCCGGTCTTTCGCACGACGGGCATTTCCGCGCCATGCTTGAGTTGCAACATCTGCACGAGGAACTCGGTATCCATCGTGCCGCCCGGGCCCCGTTTGAGGTTATGCCGCGAGGCCGATTCCTCGAGCTTCATGCGCATGGCGCGGATTTCGGCGGCATCGCTCGGCTGCCACGGTTTGGAATAGATCGCTTCGGTGACGGCATCCATCGCCCGCTGGGCCGCGTGTTCGCTCCCCACGATGACCCGAGCCTTGCAGAGCGATTGGCGTTCCCAGAGTTGTCCGCCTCCTTCTTGGAAGTAGCGGACAAACCCCGCGAGCGAAACCGCCAACGAACCGCTGCGGCCCGGGGGTCGCAAGCGCGGATCAACGTCGTAGAGCCGGCCATACGGTCCAAAGTGGGTCGCGTGCTTGATAATCCGCTGGCCGAGCTCGCTGAAGAAATGGTTGTTACTCGTGTTCTGAATCGTGGAACGCCGGGAAGCAAATGTTTGGCCGTCGGCTTCGTAAAGAAACACCAAATCGAGATCGCTATGATAATTGGGCTCGCGTCCGCCAAGTTTGCCCAAGGCAAGCACGATGAATTCGCACGGCTCACCCATGCGCTCCACGCCGGGGTGCCATTGCCAATAGGAGGGCAATTCGCCGTCGGTGAGTGGCACGCTGCCGGGCTCGCCGATGCGGGGCTCGCCGCGTTTTTCCACGAGCTTGGCCGTTTCCACTTCGGCGATGTGACGCAAGCAGGCTTCGGCAACGTCGGAAAGCTCGGCATGGGTGTCTTGAATGTCGTCCTTGCCCAGGATGTCGCGGACTCCCACGCGCAGGTGCTGCGAGACCTTGAAGCTGTGCAGGATGGGCTCCTTGTCTTCGGCACCACGAGTGAGTTCTGCAAGCGATGCTTCCAAAGTTCCCAAATCGGGG
>JBGTEU010000623.1:0-3542 GCA_041747595.1 Bythopirellula sp. | reverse complement strand
CAATTTGCGTCCCTAACCGCCTACTATTACGCCATGCCAATATTATTGCTCTTATTCATCGTCTTCCCGATCTTGGAATTGTGGCTCTTATTTCAACTCAGCGACGTGTTTGGCTTCTTTACGACGCTCGCCATCGTGTTCGGCACGGGATTCCTTGGGGCTTGGCTCGCCAAATGGCAAGGCTTGCAGGCCATCATCCGACTGCAAAACGAAATCCGCCAAGGGGTCGTCCCGGCGCAAGCGATTGGAGATGGAATACTAATTCTATTGGCAGGCGTCCTCTTGATCACACCTGGAGCAATCTCAGATATTCTGGGACTGTCACTCTTGATCCCACCGATTCGCAAATTGGCAATGTCCGGCCTGCGGAGGTGGTTCGCAAACCACGTGCGCGTGAAAACGTCGGGGCTTTGGGAAGCCACCGGTGGCAAATTCCAAGGCGAAGATACCTTCCGTGGCTCGTCGACGGTTGTCGATGCGCGGGTGATCGGAACTCACGTCGTCGATGACGACAAGTCATGAACTTAGCCGGAGGCTACGCCCTCCGGGGTCCCGGACCACGCTGCGAACCGTCGTAGTCTTGAACGCGCCCTTTGTCCTTTCTTCGCCCGTTTGCTCGAGGCGGCCAAGGTCGGGCTCTTCCGCTTCCATGGTGGAGGGTGGCGTCACGGCTTCTTCAGTTTCCGGGGCCGCTGAAGCGGCCTCCCCCGCCGGTTGCTCGACCTTCTCCGGAGCTACCAACACCGGTTCTTCTTCTGCCGGTTCGTCTTTGCTCTGAAAACTGTTGATCACGAGCGCGATCGCCACCAAGGCGATCACAATAGCGAGAAACCTACCCATTTTTCTTGCTTTCCAAGAGACGGTTCATGACTCCAATAGCAAACCCGCTTAAGCGGCTTGCAATTGTCCCTGCAGCGCTTCCATGGCGGCCTCGTAATTCGGCTCGCTCGCCACTTCGGGGACATACTCGACGTAGACGACGTTGCAGTTGGCATCGAGCACAAAAATCGCTCGGCTCAGAATCTTGAGTTCCTCGATCAACGTGCCCCAATTGGTGCCAAAATTGCGATCTTGGTAGTCGCTGCCGACGCGCATGTTCTTGATGCTTTCCGCCCCGCAGAAGCGGTTCATCGCAAAGGGCAAATCCAGGCTGATGGTCACCGCATTCACGCGGTCACCCAAATCGCTGAGCTTTTCGTTGAACTTCTTGGTTTGCATCGCACAAACAGGCGTGTCGAGCGAGGGGACCACGCTCAAAATGGTCGGCTTTCCCTTGAGATCAGCAAGACAGAGCGATTTCAAACCTCCCTCGAAATAATGCACTTTGAAATCGGGGGCGGGTTTGCCGGCCTTAACGGCCTCGCCGGCCAAGGTCATCGGGTTGCCTTTGAAAGTGACTGCTCCAGAACGGGACATGATGGGCCTCTCGTATTTTTTGGTGGGTTCGTGTCTTCAGGTGGGTAAGCGCGGATTCTGTCAGCCCCCAGTATTGAGACTTTGGAGAATGGATTCAAGGCCCTCAAAAGGCAGGCGAGCGGGGGACGTAAGTCCCCTGCAATCTCTCTACCGAATTGCTGCGCGAGGCTTACGCCTCCCGCTCGCCAAGTGCCGCCCGGTAGCAGAAATCGAACAGCGATTGCCACTCGCGCTGCTGTAATTGGCGGAGTGCCGCAATCTGTTCGGAATCGCGGCTCCGCTGGGCGCGCTGGCACTCGTCGACGAAAAGATAAGGATTCCAAGCCGCGCCGTCGGCTGCGGTTAACTCGGCAAAGACGGGGTGCTCTCCGACGCGATCGAACCAATACTTGGCGTTAGAGAAATCTCCCTCCCGGCGATGCATGATCCCATGCCAATAACTGCCCGAAGTGCCGGCGACTGCTTGGCTGATCGTGTGGGATTCGTCGAGAAAGTCGTGCAGCAACCACACTCCCGCCAAACAACAGCGGGCCATGCCATCGTCGGCAATCGTTGCCGATCCAAAGGCATCCTTCAGAGAAAGCGCATCGAGCGACTGGCGAACCGCTTCGTTCGGCGCGCCCTGGTCAAGCGGCATCACACGCTCTACGGGAATTAACGAGGCAAACGCGGCGCCATATCTGGCGGGATTAAAAGCATCCATGGCAATGACTCTCACTTGCGGTTTCGCGGTCCCTACCGCTCCATCGTAAGTTTAAGCCGCCGTGAATTCTACGGCGTTCTTATTGGGGCGACCCAGCCAAACTACCACTCACCTTGCGGGCCAACAGTTGGTAACGGGCCGCCGGTTCGGTTTTACCGAGGGCTTGATACATCGCCGAAAGATTCTCGTAGGGAACCGACAGCGAAGTCGAGCCCAACAGCCCCGCATCGACGGCTTCTTCAATCAACTCCACCCCGGCGAGTGTGAGCTCCACGGCACGTTCGCGGTCGTTGGTCCGCCAATACGAAACGCCCATGCTCACCAGTGCATCGCCATGCTGTTGCGGCACCGCCAGTGTGGTCACGGGAACGGGATTCAGCAACAAATCGACCGCTTGGTCGTACCACTTGCACGCGGCAGTGTGATCTTCCTGGTGTACGGCGTAGACCGCACCGATTTGAAAATATAATCGCCCCATCGTGTAGCCGGTGTCGGGAAGTTCATCACGCTGGCGGGAGAGTTCGCTCAACTTCTCCTCGGCGAGCTTGCCAAATTTTTTCGCCGACGCGGCGTCGCTCCGCAGATGCTCGATATCCGCGGCATGTAAATACGCGAGCCCCAACTGCCAATCGTATTGGCTGCAGGTAAGCACGTCGGGATTTTCTTCCTGCAAGCTCTTGACCGTGCCTTCCGCCTCTTCGACCCACAGCTTGGGGTTGATCGGCTTGTTCAGATTCGTCGCTGCCGCCAGGGCGCTCACGGCCACCTGCAGGCGGCGCGGCAAGTAACTCGCGTCTTCGTCGATCAATGCTTCGGTGAGTGCCGACGCCCGCTCGATCCATTGCGGAACGGCTTGGGCCTTGTCTTGGAAATTGCCCTGCGCGATTTGCGTGGCAATCGCCAAGTGGGCATCGATCAGCACGCACTGTGCCGCGTGCCGCGTTGCCACGTCTTCGCTATTGGCCAGTTTGTCGGCGATCTCAATGGCCTTGCTATGCATTTGAATCGACCGTTCGGAGACTTCCGCCGAACCCAGCGCCGCCAACTGGCCCATTTCCTCAAGGGCCTCGGCTCGTTGCAACGCACCGACCGCGGGCAGTTCCAAAACTTTGCGAGCCTCGGCCACGGCTCGGTCGTAACGAGCGAGTTTCCCCAAGCACTTCGACCATTGCAGGCGAAACTCGGGATTCATCGGCTCGATTTCGACGGCCTCGGCGGCGTAACGCTCGGCGGTCACGGCCCTGCCAACCGCCAGATTATGACGTGAGAGCAAATATTTCGCGTCGGCTGACTTTCGCTCCAGCGTCACCACTTGTTCAAGATCGACAATGCTCAGCGAGAGATTGGTCTTGGCTGTTTTCTGGGCCCGCTGCCAAAACGGCTTCGGACTTACCACGTCGAGCAAGACTTCGCTGACCTGTTG
>JBGTEU010000622.1:0-4539 GCA_041747595.1 Bythopirellula sp. | reverse complement strand
GGAGAACTCATATTTCGTATTGAGCACGTCGCCGACGGTTTCGCAGAGAGGGCGGAGCGTATCGATTTCAAAGTTGCTTTCGACCCCCTGCATCTGGGCAGCGGTCCGTTCGAGTCCCATTCCGGTATCGATGTTTTTCATCGGCAGCGGCTGCAGATTATTCGGTGGATTACCGACTCGATTGAACTGTGTGAACACGAGATTCCAAATCTCGACCGACTTGCCCTGGTCGGGGTGGAAATATATTTCGCTGCACGGTCCGCAGACACCGTCGGGGCCAGCACTGGGGGCGCTTGCCGGCCAGAAGTTTTCGTCCTCGCCCAACCGTTCGATCTTTGAAGTATCGAGGCCGACGTCGTTCTTCCAGATTTCCGCGGCTTCATCGTCGTCTTGATAAACGGTCACGCTCAGCCGTTCGCGCGGGATGGCGAGCCATTTTTTATCCGTGAGAAATTCCCAGGCCCAGTTGATTGCCTCGCGTTTGAAATAATCGCCGAAACTGAAGTTGCCGAGCATCTCGAAAAACGTGTGGTGATACGCCGTGCGGCCCACGTTGTCGATGTCGCCCGTTCGCAGGCATTTTTGGCAACTCGTGGCCCGGGTGTATTCCAACTTCACCTTGCCGAGGAAGTGGTCCTTGAATTG
Source organism: Bythopirellula sp. (assembly GCA_041747595.1). Taxonomy (GTDB): domain Bacteria; phylum Planctomycetota; class Planctomycetia; order Pirellulales; family Lacipirellulaceae; genus Bythopirellula. The sequence goes on along the minus strand of JBGTEU010000622.1, from coordinate 3,894 downwards.
GTTCATCCCCGCTGGGGTGAACAGCACCGAGGGGTCCCAGGTGGGGACGAGCACGTCACTCTCCACGCGGGTGTGCCCCTTGGATTCAAAAAACGCCAGATATTTTTCGCGGAGTTCGTCGGTTTTCATAACAGGAGGGGCGAGAGGTCGGGGGACAGGGGCTAGAGAAAGATCAATCCCTGAATATACCGCAGCATGGGTAAGAACGGCAGGGCAATGAAAGGGATGCCAAACCGGCGTAAAGAGTTCGGTCTGCAGAGTGGAATCGGCGCGGGCGCGCGTTATTTTTCCCACGGAGAGGGTTCGGGCGTGGGCTCGAATTCCACCTTGGCGTAAACCTCGACAAGTGGCAGGCGGCAATCGATCGCCGTGAGTTCGATAGATGCTTCTAAGCCCGTCGCATCATTGAGCACCCATTGGCCCTGTTCGTTGAGGGCGAAACGGTCGACATGGGCATGATCTTGCGACACGAGTATGTATTCACGGAGAGTGGGAATATGGCGATAAAGTTCGAACTTTTTGCCGCGGTCGTATTTTTCAGTAGAGTCGGAGAGAACTTCGATGATCACCTGAGGATTGAGCAGGGTGTCGACTTCCTTATCCAGAAAGCGGGGCTCGTGGCAGGTGATCACTACGTCGGGATAGGCGTAGAGCCTCGTCGACTCCACCTTCACCCGCATGTCGTTGGCATAGTGTTCGCAGCTGCGATTCTTCAACTGCTCATGCAGAATCGCCGACACATTAACCGTAATCCGGTTGTGCTGCCGGCTCGCGCCACTCATGGCGAAAATTTCGCCACGATAGAATTCGTGTTTTGTCTCGACATCACGCTCGATGGCGAGATACTCGGCTTCGGTATATCTTCGTTGGGGTGCGATCGACATGAGAGTTTCTCTCGTGGTCAAGTGGGCTTCTAAATTATAGCAGATGTCTGCTGCCCTGCCGAGAGAAGTAGCCCCTCGCCGGTAGCGGTAAAGCCCTTTATACTCACGGTTTCATTTTCACGGCACGGCTTAGCGGAGCAACAATGAGCGACGAAACCACAGAGGCGGGACCACGCTGGCAACCGATCGACCGCGTCGAACGGCGGGTCCTCGGCGTGTTGGTCGAAAAGGCCAAGACCACGCCCGACAATTATCCGCTGTCACTCAATTCGCTGACCAACGGTTGCAATCAAAAGAGCAATCGCTTTCCACAGATGCAGCTCGAAGATTCGGACGTGGACGACGCGATGGAGCGGCTACGCAAGGTGGGGGCAGCCGCGGTGATCCAAGGGGATGGCCGCGTCGATAAATATCGCCACCTGGCTTACGACTGGTTGGGGGTCGACAAAAAGGAACTCGCCGTCATGGCGGAGTTGCTGTTGCGCGGCGCGCAATCGATTGGTGAACTGCGGGCCCGTGCCTCGCGGATGGAGCCGATTCCCGGCATTTCGGACCTGCGGCCGCTTGTGGAAAGTCTGCGCAAGAAGAAGCTCATTATTTTGCTCACGCCCCCCGGGCGTGGTTGCATATTAACCCACGCGCTTTATCAAGAGCACGAACTCGCCAAGGTGCGTGCCGATCACGGAAACGTCTTTGTGGGGGATGAACCATTTTCCGCCGACGATGACGATTCCCCTTCCCCGTCGCCCGCCGTCCAACGGTCGAGCGCGGCCCGAAGCACCGGTCGTGATAACGCCGAGGAATTTAACACCAAACTCGCCGAATTGCGCGAAGAACTCACCGGCGAGATCAGCCAACTCCGCGCGGAGATCGACGATCTCAAGCGGCAGTTGGACGTGTAAACTTTTGAAACCTGCTACGAACAAACCTACCCGGCTTGGAGATCCACCATGATTCGCCCGTTTTTACTTTTACTCGCACTCTGTGCCTTGCTGGCGGTGCCTCGGTTCTCGTACGCCGAGGTGGATGAAAGCCCGCTGGCCGTCGAAGTCGTGCCGGCTTTCCCGAAACTTGAGTGGCCCGATTGGATTACGGGAATTGATGAGGGCAAGCTACGTGACCCTCGTCCGATTGTTATCACTGGCGCCGGAGACGATTCAGGACGGATCTTCGTGGCGACGCAATACGGCACGATCCACTATTTCGACAACAATCCCGACGCAACCGAGCTGCATTTATTTCTCGATATTCGTGATCGCGTGATGCCTTTTAAACCTCATGAAAACGAAGAGGGTTTCCTAGGGCTGACATTCCATCCCAAGTTTTCCGAGAACGGGGAGTTTTTCGTTTATTACACGGCGACACCCACGAAAGAAAAACCGCATCTCAGCCGTATTTCGCGGTTTCGCGTCAAGAATGATAACCCCAACGAAGGGGACCCGGCGAGCGAAGAAATCCTCTTGGATATTGACGAGCCCTATTGGAATCACAACGGCGGGACGGTTGTGTTCGGACCCGACGGGTGTTTGTACCTCGGCGTCGGTGATGGAGGGTACTTTAATGACCCGCACATGAACGGCCAGAACCTGCACACGCTATTGGGAAAGATTTTGCGGATCGACGTCGACCACGAAGGAGAACCCAACCGACAAGGCAAGCGCGCTCCCTACGCGATTCCCAAGGATAATCCCTTTGCGGGCCAGGATCGGTATGCCCGGGGTGAGGTGTGGGCCTACGGGATTCGCAATCCGTGGCGACTCTCATTCGACCGCGAGACCGGCACCTGTTGGGCCGCCGACGTGGGGCAAGATCTGTGGGAAGAGATCGACATCATCGAGAAGGGTGGCAACTACGGCTGGAACTTGCGGGAAGGGAAACACAAATTCGGCCCCGGCGGCGTCGAAGAAACCGAACGGCTGATCGAACCGATTTGGGAGTACCACCACGACGTGGGCAAATCAATCACGGGGGGTCATGTGTACCGAGGGAAGAAAATCCCCGAGCTTACGGGTGGTTATCTCTACGCCGACTACGTGAGCGGCCAGGTCTGGGCGTTGTGGTACGACGAAGAGACAAAAGAAGTCACCGCCAACCGCACGATCCGCGAAAAAGGCTCGCCGGTGATCACCTTCGGCGAGGACGACGAGGGCGAGGTCTATTTCACGAGCGAGCGCGAGATTTTTACGTTTAAAAGTAAGTGACCGCGTCCCCGCAATCAGAAAATTTAGCCCCGGGTGATCCGTTGGTCCTGCCAACGGTACACCCGGGGCCAACACGTTCGGATTCACGCCAGGTCAAACCGATCGAGGTTCATCACCTTGTTCCAGGCCGCGACGAAGTCGTGCACAAACTTTTCTTGCGAATCCGAGCTGCCATAGACTTCCGCCAAGGCGCGGAGTCGGCAGTCGGAGCCGAAGACGAGATCGACCCGCGTGCCGGTCCATTTGAGTTCGCCCGACTTGCGGCATCGGCCTTCGAACGCGTCGGCGTCTTGCGAGGTCGGCTTCCACTCCGTGCCCATGTCCAAGAGGTTGACGAAGAAGTCGTTGGTCAGCGCCTCAGGCCGCTTGGTGAAAACACCGTGGCATTCCTTCCCGGCATGGGTGTTCAAAACCCGCATGCCACCGATTAGCACCGTCATTTCGGGCGCTGTCAGGGTCAGCAATTGCGCCTTGTCCACGAGCAGCGATTCGGCGGGGATGGTGTAGCTGCCCTTGAGGTAATTGCGGAAGCCATCGGCGATCGGTTCGAGCACCTCGAACGATTCCACGTCGGTTTGCTCCTGCGAGGCGTCCATTCGCCCCGGCGTGAAGGGAACCGAAACCTCGTGCCCGGCCTTCTTCGCTGCTCGCTCGACGGCTGCGCAACCGGCCAGCACGATCAAGTCGGCGAGCGAAACCTTCTTGCCGCCAGACGCTGCTTTGTTGAAGTCGCTTTGAATGCCTTCCAAAGTCTTAATAACTTTCGCCAGTTGCGCGGGCTGATTGACATCCCAATCCTTCTGCGGCGC
>JBGTEU010000621.1:0-14172 GCA_041747595.1 Bythopirellula sp. | reverse complement strand
CATCCCTGGGCTTGGCGCAAAGACGAGCGCTTCACCGGCTGATCATTAATCGCCGGTTCGCCACGCGCCCCGCGTAATCGCGTTCGTAGGCGCTGAATTCCGCCCATACGGGAAAGTGATCGGAAATCTCGAGCGCTTGTTGCTCATTGAGATTGTAGTTCCGCATCACGTCGAAGACTCCCGACCGCCCCGTGTATTCGGTGGTCGAAGGTTGGTGAATGATGATGTTGTCGTACTGCTTGTCTTGCCGCGTGTTCGTGGAGACGCCCGCAATCAGGGGAAAGATCCCCGGCAGTTGGCCCAGGCGACGCAGATTGCGGTCGTCGGCATTGAAATCGCCCAGCAGAATCACGTCGTCTTCCTGGCGGGCCGAACGGCGAACGACGCGATAGACCTCGGCCAAGGCATCGAGTTCCTTGGAGAGGTCGGGCTCGTTGGGATCGGTGTGAATATTCACCAATGTGAACGTGAACGCTTCATCGGAATCGACGCCGCGGACCATGAAGGTGGCCACCAAAGGTTCGCGGTGCATCAAATCGTCGGGATCGCTGATCGTGTAAACACTTTGGGGATCGACCGCGATGCGGTCCGTGTCGAAGATGTAGGCATATTGTTCTTTGCTCACGCTGCGACCCAAGCGCGGGCCGATGACGTGGTCGTAGCGTCTGCCCGGTTGATTCACCAATTGCACGAAGTTGGGAATCAGATATTCATTCTGCGAACGGATTTCCTGAATCGCTACGATGTCGAACTTGCGGATGATGTCGGCCAGCCGCACCATCACGTACTGCTTGGCGGCCTTCGTGTTGCCGAAGGCTTGGATATTGAACGCCGCGATGCGAATCACCGGGCCGCTGTTGGGGTGTCCCGGCGGTGGGATGGCAGCGCTGTTCGCCGTCACGGGTTGATAGCTGGGCGAGACCGCCGGCGTCGACGTCCCGTTCCAACTGCCGGGCGTGCGATACTGTCCGGTGGGCGCTTGCGCGGGATTGGCGTCGGTGCGCACCCCCATCGAACCGAGTCCGCCCCCTTGCAAGAAGAGCCAACTCAACCAGCCGATCACACCGAGCGTACCGAGCGATAAGAGCCGCTGCACGAGCCCCTCCTTGGGCCATATAGCCCGACCATCTTGGTCGGGACTCAAATCAGAAAAAGAGCGGCGAAGAATATCGGATAGCCGCAATCGCTGCTAGAGGAGTTGCGTGCTAGCAATCAGTGATCGTGGGGTGTCATCCTGAGAGAGCCTTAGTCCGCCGAAGGCGGAAAGGATCTGGTTTGCAGTACCCTCACATGTTGAAAACCTGCGATGGGTGGCACCCAGATTCCTCTGGTCGTGAAACTCCCCTCGGAATGACAGCGTCCCCACCTACTCACTTACTCACCTACTCACCTACTCACCCACTCCCCCCTCACCTCTTCGCATGCTTCACCAAATGCCCCAACTCGGGCAGGATGAGTTTCTCCATCGCCAATTTCACGGCCGCCGTCGAGCCGGGCATCGTGAGCACCAACGTGCTATCAACCAGGCCTCCCTGGGCACGGCTCAACATCGCGGCGGCGCCAATCTCTTGATAGCTGAGCATGCGGAACAACTCGCCGAAGCCCGGCAGTTCTTTGGTCAAGAGTGCGGCGATCGTTTCGGGCGTTTGATCCCGCGCGGCAATGCCGGTTCCGCCGGTGAGCAGCACGGCGTCGATTTCGGCGGCGGCCGCGAATTTCAGCACCGCCTCGCGCAAGGGCGCGGCTTCGTCGGGGACCACCACGTGCTCCACGACGCTGTGACCCGCCCCCTTCAAGCCCTCGACGATGAGTTGCCCACTCGTGTCGGTGGCCAGCGTGCGGGTGTCGCTCACCGTAATCACGGCGCAACGCACCGCCGCGGGTGCCGATTGTCGGTGTTCTTCGGCCGAGGGACTGCAGTAGCGTTCAGACATATTTATTAATTGTAGGGTTACGACCGTTGTACTATTCGCGTCGGTTTGTGCCGTTTTCACCGCCGGCTACCGCCCGCGGCTGGCACCAGACTATAATTGAGGATAACGGAATGACTTTGGAAAAACCACATTCTCATGTCATCCCGAGGGAGCCATAGTTCGTAGGCCGGAACAAGCCGTGCGCAGTTCCGGCAACTACGCGTTGCCCGAATCATGCCGGAACGGCGCTACCGCTCGTTCCGGCCTACTTTACCATGAAAACTACATCTTGTTATTTCGCTCTGCTGCTCATCGCGGTAGCAAGTAACCACGCCCGCGCCGATGTTTTTCGTCTCGCCGACGGGGGCGAAGTCGTTGGCCAGCTTGTCGAGCGCGGTTCCGCGGGCGAGTATCTCGTCAAAACAAATCTTGGTGCCAGCGTGACCCTCGCCAAAGAGCAAGTCACGGAGCACGTTCGCCAGAGCGAGCATCAACCAGAATACGACGCCCGCAGCCGTGCTCTCCCCGATACGGTCGCCGCCCACCAGGCCATGGCCGATTGGTGCAAGCAACAGCAGCTTTCGGAACAAGCCACGCATCATCTCGAGCGGATCTTGCAACTCGATCCCGACGACGAACCGGCCCGCACGAGCCTGGGCTATCAGCGTCATCAAGGCAAGTGGCTCACCCGCGACGAGATCATGGCCGAGCGCGGCATGCGATTCTACGACGGCACCTACCGCACGGCTCAAGACATCGCATTGCGTGAGCGGAACAAAGCGAACGAAAACGCCGAGATCGAATGGCTGCGGCAACTCAAGCTGTGGCGGGGCTGGCTCGATTCACGACGCATCGACCGCGCCGATGAAGCGCAAGTCGAGATCAATCGCATTAAAGATCCCCGCGCGGCGAGCTCGCTCGTAAAAATGCTCGACGGCGAGCGCGACGAAGACCTGCGCCTGATGTGGATGTCGGTGCTGCCGCAAGTCCGCCACCCGGCCACCATGCGGAAACTGATCCAGCTTTCCATCGATGAACCGCTCCACGATACGCGCATGCAGTGCATCGAGTATCTCCTGAGCATGGACGAACAGATCGACATCGAGCCCTATGTGAAGGCCCTCAAGAGCAAGGACAATCTGACCGTCAACATCGCCGCCGAAGCCCTGGGAGCCATCGGCAACCCCGAGGCGATCAGCCCGTTGATCGAAGCGCTCGTCACGCGGCACAGGGTTCCCATCGCTGCTTCGACGGGGAATATGTCTGCCTCATTTTCACCGGACGGCACCGGAGGCGGCGGCTTGAGCGCGGGAAACAAACCGCAGTTTGTCATCGAACCCATGGAAAACCCGATCGTCCGACAAGCGCTGGTGAAACTCTCCGGCGATCAAGACCACGGTTTCAACCAAACGGCCTGGCGACGCTGGTTCGTAAATCAACAGATCCAACACGATTTTGTCGATCCCCGCCGCGATCAGTAGTTAACTCTAAAGTGCGGCCCAGCCGGAGGGCAACGCCCTCCGAGAAATCCCTTGTTCTATCCTCTTTGCTAAGCTGCCGTCTGCTTCTTTCGCCTCGACTGCCACCAACCTTCGCTCACCATGGACATTGCCACGCGGTCTTCCAAGTTCGGCCGGAAGATGGCGAGCAACAACAGCGGCAAAAACCAGGCGATATACACGCCGCCATCGTAGGCATGCCAGAATTGAGCCGCCGCCATGACGGCCCCCGTGCAGGAAATAAGCGTGGCCAGGTTTTTCTGAAACGGCCATATCGTGAAGCTAAAAGATAAAGCGATGAACGCGGCGATGAGCGGATAGCGGAAGACCGGATTCCAAAATTGCCAGATCCCTTGCAAGGTGGCCTCCGTGGGAAGACGCAAGCCAAACATCTGCAGGAACCGGTCGATGAAGAGTTGGGTGTCCGTCGCCGTGAACGCGAGCGTCAACACTAAAATGCCGAGCATCACCACCACGCCGGCGAGGAACCTTTTCAGTCCGCGCGTCCAATAAAAACTGCACCACAGCGGAAGCAGAAAGGCGGGGTAGTAAATGGTTCCCGCCGCCAGGCCAATCATCATCCCCCCGATAAACGGTTGCCGATAACAAACGATCGACCACACCAACAGCATCGCCGGCAAAGCATGTTCCACGCTGCCCGTCCACAGTGCCGTATAGGGCAGCAGCAAATACATGGTGGCCGTGGAAATTCCCATCGTGATATTTTCGAAATGCCAATGCCCGATGAGGATCATCCCCACCACGATCAGGATGTGCGAAAGTATGGCGGTCACGCGGGTGGTGGCCTCCTGAATGCGGCGTTCTTCGCGGTCGCGCTCTTGAGGCGTTGCCCGCTCTTGGCTATCAGGCCCCGCCTTGATGACTGTTTGAGTCGAAATCCGCGGCAGGCGATACAGCAAGAAAAAGCCGGGGCCGTCGGTGGCGAAGCTATCTTGTTCCGCACCGATGGTTTCCTCGACGCGGACTTCTTCCGTCGTGCGGCCGGGGCGCAGATCCTCGGGCTTGGAATCGCCCGTCACCACGTTGGCCATCAGGAAGAACAACAGCGAACTCCCCATGAACATCAAGCCCGCGCCGTTGAGATTGGGATCCAACAGCGGCCGGCGAACCATGTTGTTGTCGGCCAAGAGTCTCACCAGGAGTATCAGCTCCGTCGCCAAGAGCCACAAAAATCCGAGGTGCTCGATCGCGAGGGCATTTTCCGCTCCCTTATTTTCCCACGACCATTGAACGAGCAACAATCCGGGAGCGAGCAGGATCAGCAGAAACAAATCGACGTTCCGCACACTCAGCACGCGATTGAACTTGAAATACAGCGCCAGCATCAATAGCGACGAGAGATAAGCCCAACTCGTGGGATTAACGCGTTCGTAATGAAAAAGAATGTCTGGCATGCGGATCGGATGCAAAAAAGAGCCGACGGGTGCGAATTGGCGATCCCGCCCGGCGTTGGTTCTCAGCAGAATACCAGGATAAGCTCTCGGGAGAGAAGTGCAACCAGTGACCAAGGCCTCTTCCGTGGCAGATAAAAGCAAAAGATCTCGGCTTTATCTACTTCACGGCACCTGCCAACCGCGCGTGAGCCGTCTCGGCCCAGGGGCTTTCTGGCGCGAGCGACAAGAATGTTCGCCAGTGCGACTCGGCTTCGGCGCGGCGCTCGAGTCGATCCAAGGCGGTCGCCAAATGATAATGGACGTCGGCGTAGTCGGAGTGAAACGTGAGCGCACCTTCAAACGCGGCGACGGCCAATTCCAAGTCCCCCATCTCGGCCAGCACGCAACCCAAGTTCGAGCGGGCTTCGACATATTCTTCATCGAGCTCCACCGCGGCGTAAAACCGCTCGCGCGCCGCCGAGAGATCGCCCATGCGGTAGAGCAAATCAGCCAGCGCGAAATTCACCTCCGCCGAGGGGCCGTCGATCGCGAGCAACAAGCGATACGCATCAGCGGCGTGGGTGAGATCGTTTTGATCTTCCCAATCCAGCGCGGCTTGTCGCAAATCCGACTGCGGCGACGATGCGGTTTGCTCCGCTGCATGCAAACTGAAATCAAGCGTCGGTATTTCATCACCCTCTGCGTCGAAGTCGATCAAAAATTGCCCACCCGGTTCGGTGAGCTCTTCGCCGCGGCGCAGGTACAACTGTCGTCCCGCGACGACAAGCGACGGATCGGCCAGCGGTCGGGCAACGTCGGGAACTTGGCGTGAGAGCTCGGTGAGCTTGCGGTCGATCACCCGTAACGAACAACCCGCCTGCAACAATGCCGCCAGATGCCGCGCGATGGCCACTTCGGTGAAATCAAAATAGGGAAGCCGGCTTATGATTTGGCATTCCCGCAAGAAGCCCCGTCGATGCCACCGGCGAATCGCGGCCACCGGAACGTGCAATAACTCCGCCAACATCGCGGGCGTGTAGAGCCGCATAATCTCCGACGGCTGATCGGCGAGTTCCGCTTGCTGTGGGGAAAGAGTCATCAACACACTCGGACGTTCAAGAAACTGCCTGGGTCGATACCAGTTTCTTGCCTGCGAGCCCGAGTGTCAACGCGGTCCCTGATATATGTCATTCCGAAAGAGGCTGGTAGGAACAAGCCGTGCGCAGTTCCGGCATGATTACCGGCTCAATGCCGGAACTGCGCTACCGCTTGTTCCGGCCTACGACGAATCACAGCGCCGCAATCAGCTGCAGATCGTCCGTTTCTTCCAGCTTGGCCGTCACGTCGGTTGCCGGCACCGGTTCAGGCGCGGGAACCGGAACCGCTTGTTCGATGATCGTCCCCCCGCAGCACGGCACCTTGTGCATAATCGTCCGCGGCACGCGGTAGGTGTACGTCACCGGCACCTTCTTGCAAATCGTCTGTGGGATGCGAAGCGTTTCTTGCTTCTCCATCATGCGACAGACCCGCACCTGGTAGGGTTCGACCCGCTCTTCTTGCACGTAGCGGCAAGTGGTCACGGGAATCTGACGGACGTGCTCTTCTTGGACATACTTGCAAACCCGCACGGGAACCTGTTGCTCGACGCGCTCCACCACCTGGCGGCACGTCGTCACGGGAACCATCCGCACATGCTCTTCTTGAACGGTACGGCACACGCGGACCGGCACCTTGCGGCAGACTTCCTCGGCCACTTGGCGGTGGACTTGCACGGGAACCCTTTGCACGACTTCCTCGGGGCACATGCTGGTCACGGGGACCTGCACCGGCACCACGTTCGGCTTCCACACTTTTTGCACGATCTGCTGCGGCGGCGATTGCACGTTGGCCCACACCAGGCCGGGGCGTTGGACTTGGATTTGACCCGTTACGGGATTCACCACCTGCGTGGCCGGCATCCAGGTGAGACCGCGTCGCTGCAGTTGGCCGGGAACGACCGAAACTTGATCGACGAAACAGCCCTGATCGGCATAGCGGGTTTCGTAATTCACCACCGGCCGCATCACCGTGTAGCGACGTTCCTGTTCCACGGTCTCGACCACGGGCCGCATCACGGTGTAACGCTCTTCGCGCTCGGATGTTTCCCAAACCTGGCGATTGACGGTGTAGCGCTCTTCGCGCTGGCTCGTTTCCATCACGTTGCGAACGCGGTTGTAACTCGCGTCGCGCATTTGAGTTTCGTAAACGGGGCGTGAAACCATATAGCGCTCTTCGCGCACGCTGGTTTCATGAATCGGACGCGTGACCGTGTAGCGCCGCTCGCGGGCCTCGGTCTCCCAGACGGGAATCATCCGCGTGACTTGCCGATCTTGATAGACGGTTTCCGTCTCCAAGCGATAAGCAGTGACCTGTCGTTCTTCATAGACCGTCTCGCATTGCAGACGGAAAGCGGGCACGCCGCAAGTATCGCATTGCGCGAAACTTGATTCGGCAAGAGTATTCCCCAGCGACAAAGCGGCAACAGCCAACGGGAACCAACCATAGCGGTTCATAACACACCCCAAAACAAATTTTGAAAAGACGCAGGTCCGTCGCAAAGCGTTTCCACGCATTGCGACTTGGACAAAAAGGACCCTCTACAACAGTGTTGCGGACAAAGTGCGCCAAGGCAAATAAAACTTGTGCATCATTGCTAGCAAGCATCACGACGTTGCGAAAAAACAACGTCGCGGCAATTTGCCTTGCACGCCACTTCTTTTACTGTGCACCCGGCCGAATGGTTCAAGCAATGGGGGAAACGCCCGCCGGCAAAAAAAGAAATAAACCCGGCCCCCGCAGCCGCTACAACCCGCAGGGTTTGACAGATGGCCAGCAAAAACTGGGAGAAGAACTCAAAAACCAGTTAATACGCAGCACTGGTCGGCTAGCGTCCGGTTCCCGAAGCGGATTTTGAAAACGACCATTCGCTAGATTCGTTTGATTCGTGGTTTCACCTTTTATGAATTGGAAGCGCGAAACACACCTGCCGACTTGACCGTCTTGAAAGGGAAGTGAAATGTCAGATTTCAATTCGCAAAAGTCAGACTCGCTAACATCAAAAATCATAAATCCCAAATCATACATCCTACATCCCCTACCCTACATCGCTAATATCCAAGGCGTCGCCGTACCGTGTAAGCATTTGCTTCCGCAGCCGCGCGTTCTCGGCATGTTTGAGGCCCGGGTCTTCACCGACCAACAGCTGCGCTTCGCGGCGGGCTTCTTCCAAAATTTCGCGGTCGCGCTGCAGGTCGGCGAGCCGCAAAGGGGGTAAACCATGTTGCTGCGTGCCAAACAAATCGCCGGGGCCACGGAGTTGGAAATCAAGCTCCGCGAGCGCAAATCCATCCGTCGAATTCGCAAACGCCGTGAGCCGTGTCCGACCTTGTTCGCTCAGTTCTTCACTCACCAACACTCCGCAGAAACCAGGATGACTACCACGCCCCACGCGACCACGAAGCTGATGCAGTTGCGCGAGCCCAAACCGCTCGGCCCCCGCCACGGTCATCACCGACGCATTGGCGACGTCGACTCCCACTTCGATCACCGACGTACTCACGAGCACTTGAATCTCGCCGCGGCGATAGCGGTCCATCGTTTCCTGCTTTTCCGCGGGGGACATTCGGCCGTGCAGGAGCGCCATGCGAAACGCTTCCAACTCGCCATTGGTAAGCTGCTCGAACGCCGCCGCGACGCTGGGTGCCGTCACCGCCGTCGATTCATCGACCAGCGGTGCCACGACATACGCTTGCCGCCCTTCGCGAAGACGGTCGCGGACAAACTGCCACCAATTCGTTTGCTTGTCGGGTTCGACCAAATAGGTGTTGATCGGCTGCCGGCCTTCCGGCAATTCCGCGAGCGTCGATACGTCGAGATCGCCGAACAGCGTCATCGTGAGCGTGCGCGGGATCGGCGTGGCGGTCATCACCAAGTAGTGCGGCGACTGCTCCCCCTGCCGCAACGCGGCCCGTTGCCGAACGCCGAACTTATGTTGTTCGTCGATCACGACGAGCCCCAAATTTTTGAATCGCACGGAATCTTGAATCACCGCATGAGTGCCCATCACAACGTCGACTGTTCCCTCGGCAATTTCAACGAGCAAGCGGTCGCGTTCCGATTTGACGGTTCCCCCCGCCAGCACGGCGAAGCGGACCCGGCTCGCCTCCAACAACCCCGCGAGCGTGTCGGCATGTTGCCGAGCCAAAATTTCCGTGGGAGCCATCAGCACCGCTTGCCTGCCATGCGCGACGGCGAGCAACATCGCGTACAGGGCGACCAGCGTCTTGCCGCTCCCGACGTCTCCTTGCAACAGGCGGTTCATGGGGCGGTCGAGGGCCAAATCGGCCGCGACCTCGGCAATCGCTTGTTCTTGGCTGGCGGTGAGTTCAAACGGCAACAACCGCCGAATCCGCGCGTCGATCTTCGTCGTCGCGGGAAGTGGCGGGGCGGGCAAGGATCGCTGTTGCGCCCTCCTGGTCGAGACGGCCAGTTGCAACACGAAAAGTTCCTGAAAGATAAATCGTCGCCGTGCCGCATCGAGCGCTTCTTGATCGGCCGGTTGATGAATATTGCGAATGGCGTCGTTGAGCGGAGCCAGTTGATAGCGCTCCAAGAGAGGACGGGGAAAAACTTCCTCGGGCACGTCGGCAAAATCCTCCACCGCGGACCACACGATCCGCCGCATGTGATATTGCGACAACCCCTCGGTGAGCGAATAGACGGGCAACAGCTTGCGACCCAAGAGTGGGCTTTCCTCCTCGGCGAGCCACGTCACCTGCGGGTGCGACATTTCCCACATCATGCCGCGCATCTTGGGTTTGGCGGTGAGCAAGAGCTTCTGGCCTTCGTGGAACTTACCGCGCATGAAGGCCTGATTGAACCAGGTCGCCCGCAGGTGGCCCGTGTCGTCACGCAGGAGAATCGAGACGCGGCTCTTGCCGAAGCCTTGATTGGCGACGGCAATCTCCTGCACGGTCCCGCGGACGCTTTGCAGTTGGTCTTCCTCGAGTTCGGCGATCGATCGCTCGTCGGACAGATCTTGATAATCACGCGGAAAGTTGAAAAGCAGGTCGCTTGCCGTGCGGATGTCCAAGCGGCGCAGGAGCTCCGCGCGCTCGGCGTTCACGCCGCGGAGCTTTTCCACGGGGGTCAGCAAGCGCTGTTTGGCGGCGTCTTGTTTTGCGTCGTCCGCTGGATTCATGCCCGCATTGTATCGTTTGGCCTGCGGAGCGCGGAGCAATCATTCTCACAGATACTTTTGATACGCCGCGACGGCCAGTTCATCGACGCGGTCGTTTTCAATATTCCCGCTGTGCCCGGCAACGCGGGTGTAAACGACCTCATGCCGGGCCAGTTCCGCATCGAGCCGCCGCCAGAGATCTTCGTTCTTGACGGGAACAAATTTGGTCCCCTCCTTGCGACGCCAGCCATTGGCCTTCCATTTCGAGAGCCACTCGCTGATCCCCTTCCCGACGTAGACGCTGTCGGTGAAAAGCTCGACCGCAGCGGATTTTTTGAGGGCTGCCAAACCTTCGACCACCGCCGTGAGCTCCATGCGATTGTTGGTGGTCTCGCGTTCGCCGCCGGAGCGCTCCATTTGCTTGCCCGTGGACGGATGACGCAAGATGAAGGCCCAACCACCAGGCCCTGGGTTGCCGCTGCAACCACCGTCCGTGAAAAGATGTACCCGGGGTTTTGTCATGCGATTCTCAGGAGTCTAAACGCGAGTCAGTCACTTGACCGCCGGAGTGGCGAGGGAACCATCCAACCTTGGCTTGGACAATTGCTTGAGCTCTTCGGCCAGCTCCGAAGCAGTTCGCGTCACGTCGGTCACTTCCCAAGGCAATACGACGGTGAATTCGCTCCCTTTGCCGAGTTCGCTTTCCACGGTGATCTCACCCCCCAACAGTCGACACAACTCGCGGACGATCGACAACCCCAAACCGGTCCCCGAATACTCGCGGGTCATCGCCGTGCCCCCCGAGAGCACATTCGACCCTTGCCGGAACTTTTCGAAGATCACTCCTTGCTCGTCCTCGCTGATGCCGACTCCCGTATCGGTGAAGCTCATCTTCAATTCGCCCCGTCGATCACGGAGCACTTTCACAACGATGCGTCCTCCATCGGGCGTGAACTTGATCGCGTTGGAGAGCAAGTTGTTGATAATTTGCTCCACTTTGCTGCGGTCTTGCCGCAAGAGCGGCAGCGCCGGCTCGATTTCGCAGTCCAGGTCGATATTCTTTTTTTCGCTCAAGGGGCGTGCCATATCGCATTGGGCCATCACGACCGTCGAGATGCTGAAATCGCTCAGCCGCACGTCCATTTTGCCGCTCTCGATCTTGGCCAAGTCGAGAATGTCGTTGATCATTTCCAAGAGTTGCCGGCCCGAGCGCTGAATGTTGCTGGCGTAGCGGCGTTCTTTGTCTTCAAGCTTTTCGAGCGTTGCCAGCAAATCGCTGAAACCGATAATGCTATTGAGCGGCGTGCGGAGCTCGTGGCTGATCGTGGCGAGAAAATCGCTCTTAATTTGGTTCATTTCAAAAAGCCGCACGTTGGCCTGGGCCATTTCGTCAACTTTTTGGTCGAGTTCCGTGTTGACTTCGCGCAGTTCATCTTGCTGCCTCAAGAGTTGCCGCAGCATACGATTGAACGCGGCGCCCAACTCCTCGAATTCATCCCCGGTGTGGATGACGGCCCGCTGTTCGCTGTCACCGCTGCGAATGGCATTGCTGACGTCTCGCAAGTGGCGCAAAGGTTTGACAATGATGTATCTCACAATCACATAGAGCGCGACCATCGAAAGAAACACGGTCACCACTGCCGCAACACTCAACCAGGCCGCGACCGCGGCCTGCGTTTGTTTGATTTCTTCAGCATTGGTCTCAATACGGACGATGGCTAATAAATCACCTCGTTGTAAATCGGGACGAGGAACTTTCACCGCGGGAGTGCTATGGCAAAAAATACAATCCGTGACCGCATAGAGTGGTTCGTAATACTGCTGCGTCCATTTTGACGTGTCATCATCATCGCTGCTTTCTAGTGCAGTCTCAGGAGAAATCTCGCCTTTTGGGACGACTCGTTGAAACCACTGTGGCTCAAGCTCCTCAATATCTTTATCCGTTGTTAGATGTTTGCCGAGACTTGTCCAACGGTCCATTAGTCCCCATTCGATTTGATCTTCAGGCCGGCCAATTCTTTTCTCATTCTCTGGCAGGAGCATCTGCCAAAAGTATTTGCGCTTCTTCATTAGGGCGGCAATCTTCGTATCGGCGCGCTGCATGGCCTGATCATCATCAGTCTTGGTCATATGCAATTCGACAAGGGCGGCAATTGCCAATGCTTCGCCAGTCGTACGAGCTTGCACTTCTACCAATTGATTGGTCTGTCGCGCACTCCACCAAAAACTGCCCGCGATCAGTGGCAACAAACAAGCACCGAACAGCAGCCGGCACTTGCGCTCCAGGCTGGTTTCGCCAATCGATTTGGTGAGACCGCGATAACTCATTAAGGAGGGGTCAGGGGTGAGAGGCCGGAGGTGAGAACCAGAACAATCGATCCATTCTAGGTGAATCGGGAAGAGGCGTCCAAGTCACAAACTCGACTCTTTCCCTGGTCTCCGACCTCTGGCCTCTCGCCCCTTCCTAAAGCATGTCCCACGGATCGACGTCGACCGCCAAAAACACCTTCTCGGGGAGCTTCCACTTCACAGTGGCACGCTGGACGACATCGTGTAGCGGCGGCATCGTGGCTGCTTGCAATTGAATCTGAAAACGATATTGATCCCGGAGTTTTGCAATCGCCGCCGGAGCGGGGCCCATCACTCGCACCCCTGGTAATTCCGCGGACTCATCACGCAAGCGGGTCGCCAGTTCTTCGGCAACCGCGCGGATCGTTGGTTCGAGCGGCCCCCGCACAACCAGCCGAATCATCGAACCATAAGGCGGATAATGAAGTTGCTTGCGAACCGCGAGTTCCTCGGTGGCGAACATTTCGTAGTCGTGCCGCACCGCCGCGCGAATCGCCAGGTGGTCGGGGCTCAAAGTTTGCACCAACACCCGGCCCCCTTTTTCACCCCGTCCCGTCCGTCCTGCCACTTGGGCCACGAGTTGAAACGTGCGTTCCCCCGCGCGGAAATCGGGCAGGTGCAGCGCCGTATCCGCGTTGATGACCCCCACGAGCGTGACATTGGGGAAATCCAAGCCCTTGGCGATCATTTGCGTTCCCAACAGAATATCGACCGTCCCATGACGGAACGCGTCGAGCACCCGCTCGTGACTGCCACGGCTGCGCATGCTGTCGGTATCCATCCGTTCGCAAACGTACTCGGGGAATTTGGCATTCACCTCGGCTTCGAGTTTTTGAGTTCCCACTCCGCCGAAACGGATCGCATACGAATGACAATCGGGGCAACTCGTGGGGGGCGACGCTTGAAAATCACAATAGTGGCACCGCGTGATGCTTTCCGTGCGATGAAATGTGAGTGGCAACTCGCAGTGCGGGCACTTGGCGACAAACCCGCAGGCCGGGCATTGAATGTGCGTGGAAAACCCGCGACGATTCAGCAGCAACATCACTTGCCCCTCGTCCCGCAACGCCGCGACCATCGCTTGATGCAAAGGACGGCTGATCGCTCCGCGAGTGTGTCGCGTCGGACCGGGATCGCGCAAATCAACCGTCATCACATTGGGAAGAGGCCGATTGGAAACCCGTCGCGGCAAATCCAGCCGCACGAATTCCCCCAGTTCTGTTTTTTGCCAGGCTTCGAGCGATGGTGTGGCACTCCCCAGCACGAGCGGAATCCGCTCGGCGATCGCACGTTGCCAAGCGACGTCCCGGGCATGATACCGAGGATCGCTGTCTTGCTTGAACGACGATTCGTGCTCTTCGTCGATGACAATCAAACCCAAGTGCGGCATCGGAGCAAAAATCGCGCTCCGCGCGCCGATTACCACCTGCACCTCTCCACGTGAAATCCGCTGCCACTCGCGGTGCCGTTCCACGTTCGATTGGTGGCTGTGCAACACGGCCACTCCACTAAACCGCGCTCGGAATCGCCGCACCGTTTGCGGCGTGAGACTGATCTCCGGGACGAGCACAATCGCCTGCCGACCGAAACTCACGACGCGGTCGATGGCCTGCAAATAAACTTCGGTTTTGCCGCTGCCGGTGACCCCGTGTAGCACCATGCCACAGGGTTCGCTTTTTTCGAGGGCCGCGCGAATCGCCTCGAGCGCATGTTGCTGATCGGAATTCAGGATCAGTGGCGTTTCGCGTTCGACTTCTTCCAGCTCGAATTCACTCGAATCGACGCGCTTCTCGCGGGAG
>JBGTEU010000620.1:0-5108 GCA_041747595.1 Bythopirellula sp. | reverse complement strand
CACGAATCGCTTTCTCGCCAAAGTGGCCAGCAACATGCAAAAACCCGATGGGCTCACCTCGATCACCCGTAACGAATTGCCTTACAAGCTTTATCGCCTCTCCTTGCGCGATTTGCCGGGGATCGGCCGGGGGATGTTGGTGCGTCTGCAGAATCGTGGGATTCTCAACGTACGGCAACTGTGCAGCCTCTCGCGCGACAACATGGCCGACGTGTGGCAGAGCGTACTGGGTGAACAATGGTGGTGCTGGCTCCGGGGCGACGACTATGCCGACGTTCCCACGCATCGCCGCACGGTGAGCCATTCGCATGTCCTGGCGCCCGAATTTCGCAGCGACCTGGGCGCACGAGGCGTGTTGGTTCGCTTGATTCACAAGGCAGGCAGTCGCCTGCGACGCCTCGGCTACTGGGCCCGGAAGATGAAGTTGAGTTTGTCCTACCAATTCGGTTGGCCGAAATGGCAAGCCGTCGCTTACTTGAGTCGCTGTCAGGATACGCCGTCGATGCTTCGCGCCTTTGAGGAACTGTGGTCCCAGCGGCCGCCGGGCGGAGTCCCCTTGAAAGTCGGCATCGTGCTGTGGGATTTGGCGAGCAACTCGAACACTCCCCTGCCGTTATTTGCCGAAGAACATCGCAACTTGCGGGCGACCCAAGCCATGGACGCGATCAACGAGCGGATTGGCCCCAACTCGGTGTACTTCGCGTCCATGCACGAGGCCCGGGAACAGGCCCCCATGCGGATCGCTTTTACGCATATCCCCGACATCACGGCGGAGAGCGAAGGCCACCGGCAATAACGTGGCTAACATCATGGCAGAAGTTTGGCTAGAATTCCGTTATGCAATCACAACCGCTCCCCCGTCAAAGTCGTTGACGATCAAATGGCAGGTAGGAATCTTTTCCAGCGAGCTGACCACAGAGTGACTCTCGGGTGGCTTCGGCTTGTGCTGTCGCTAATTCTTTTAGAGTTTTCTTCCGAGGGGTTCTTACCAAACCAAGCGGAGGCATCTGAGGATGTTCCGCCCAATATTATTATCATCTTCATTGACGACCTCGGTTATGCAGACATTGGGCCGTTCACGGATCGTCCGTGCAAGACGCCCCATCTGGATCAAATGGCCCGCGAGGGACGCATATTCACCGACTTTCATTCGGCCACCGCCGTGTGCTCGGCATCTCGTGCGGCATTATTGACCGGGTGCTATCCTGAGCGCGTGGGCATCCTCGGCGCCTTGGTTCCGCAGGACAAAATCGGAATTCATCCCGACGAGCTCACCTTGGCCGAGTTGTGCAAGCAGCGCGGCTACAGAACGGCCGTGTACGGCAAATGGCACCTCGGGCATGCGGACCCTTTTCTGCCTTTGCAGCAGGGATTCGACGAGTTTTTCGGCCTGCCTTATTCCAACGACATGTGGCCTCAACCGGAGGTGCAGGGCGATCCCATCCCTGATAGCAAGAAGAAGTATCCTCCTCTTCCGCTCTACGAAGGAAACCGCGTCGTCGACGAAGAGGTCACGGCCGACGAACAGGCGCAATTGACGACTTGGTATACCGAGCGGGCGGTGGATTTCATCGAACGAAACAAGGCCTACCCGTTTTTTCTGTACGTGCCCCACACGATGGTACACGTGCCGATTTTTGTTTCGGAGAAGTATGCGTGCAAGAGCGGCTTGGGGCTGTATGCAGACGTGGTGATGGAGCTGGATTGGTCCGTGGGGCAAATCCTGGCAACACTCAAGCGGGAAGGTTTGGATGAAAAAACTTTGGTGATTTTCACTTCTGACAATGGCCCTTGGCTCCGTTATGGCGATCACGCCGGCTCCGCGGGACCTTTGCGCGAAGGCAAGGGAACGATGTTTGAAGGTGGCTATCGCGTGCCGTGCATCGCGCGTTGGCCTGGCAAAATCCCGGCCGATTCCCGCTGTGACGAATTTGCCACGACCATGGATCTCTTGCCCACCGTTGCAAGACTCCTTGAGGTGAGCTTGCCCTCGCAAAGAGTAATCGATGGCAAAGACATCTGGCCGTTAATTTCCGGAGAGACTCATGCCCAAAGTCCGCATGAGGGATTCTATTGTTATTTTGGTGGAGATCTGCGCGCTGTTCGCGATTCTCGTTGGAAGCTGCATTTTCCGCACAGTTATACGACACTGGCGGGAAGACCTGGCGGCCACGACGGCCGACCGGCCGAATACGAGCAAGCACCAATCGGCAAGATGCTCTACGACTTGAAAAATGACATCGGAGAGACGACTGACGTATCGAGAGAATTTCCGCAGGTGGTTGATCGGCTGGAAAAAGAAGCCGAGCGCGCCCGATCGCTATTAGGGGATCGCCTTACCAATCGCGTCGGCTCAGAAAATCGCCCCCCGGGTAAAGTGGAGTGACGACCTCACGGTGCTGGAAATCGAGTGACAAGACCGCATTAATCCAAGTTTGTGGCGTAGCCCTACGCTCCCAACACTCAGCGAGCTAAGATAGAGGCATGACCTTTCGACCACTCCGCATTGAGGTAATCGACGATACTATGGCAGAAATTCTGCGGGCTAAGAGTCCCGCGGAAAAAGTGGCCATGATCTGTGCCGCCAATCGAACCGCCCGGCACTTGGCTGCCGCCGGTGCTCGGCATCAGCATCCTGAATGGGATGAATCCCAGATACAGGCCGAAGTCATCAAGCGAGTTTGCGGTGGAACAATCTGAGCTGCTTCAATACGTCGTTGGTGTGCTGGAACGGCTCGAGATTCGTTATGCAATAGTCGGTTCATTCGCCAGCGGCGTTTGGGGAGAGTCTCGGTTTACACAAGACATTGACATCGTCGTGGCGTTGGAACCTTCATCAGTAGATCACTTGTGCCGAGAGTTTCCTTCCGAAGATTTTTATGTGAGTCAAGTCGCCATTGAAGAAGCTCTTAGGTTCGAAAGGCCTTTCAGCATAATCCATCCGGCTTCCGGCAATAAAATCGACTTCATGGTTGCGGGTAATAGCGATTGGAGCCGAGTGCAACTTTCGCGGCGCATCAAGCTGGAACTCTTACCCAACGTATCTGGCTATGTGGCTGCTCCGGAAGATGTGATCATTGGCAAGCTCATTTATTTTCGAGAAGGCGGCTCCGACAAACATCTGCGAGATATCGCAGGAATTCTTAAAATTAGTGGAGAATTGGTCGATAGAGATTATCTCACTGAGCGGTCCGCCAAGTTGGGAGTCTTCGACATCTGGCGCTCAATCGAGGATTCTGTAAGGTGATTCGATTTTCGCTTTGCGTACTGCTGTCGTGTCATTCTATCCAAGTACAAGCTCTCGCAGCGGAACTCTGGCCTGGATTTGTCGCCAGCGGTTACAACAACGAGCAAGTTCGCGAGATTCGATTCGCCGAGGAGGCGCGGGCGATTCTTGTGGCACCGGCGGTGGATGAATTCGATCCGCAGAAACCAACGTTGCTGGTGATATATGCCACCCCCAACGGCAATACAGCCGAGCAAACTCTGGGCTGTCAGTTGACCGAGGGGAGGGATTGGCATTTTGATATTCAACATGCCGCGGCACAGTGTCGGGTATTCCGTGCGTTGGAAACGAATCGCAACGTCGTACTTGCCTGCGTGCAAGCCAATCAACGGAGTTGGCCCTCCTGGAAGGGGCAGCGGAGCAACGGTCCGCAACTTGTTCGACAGATTGTCGAATCGCTCGCGGCGAGTCTACCTGCGGACGATCCTCGCGTAGTGCTGACGGGCCATAGCGGGGGCGGCAGTTTCATCTTCGGTTACCTGGACGCGGTTGAGAAAATACCGCCGCTTGTTGAGCGAATTGGCTTTCTCGACGCGAATTACGGATATGAGAATGCCCAACGTCACGGCGAGAAAGTCCTCGATTGGCTCGCGGACGATGCTTCCCATCAGTTTGTGGTCTTGGCCTACGACGACCGGAACATCGAACTTGATGGCAAAAAAGTCGTCAGCCCCACCGGCGGCACTTTTCGTGCAACGCATCGCATGCTCGATTTTCTCGAAGACAGGATTGCCGTCAGCGAAAGTCAGCAAGGCGAATTCGCCAGATACTCGGGGATTGACGGTCGTTTGGTTGCCCTCGTGCATCCCAATCCGAATAACATCATTTTGCACACTCGGTTGGTCGGCGAGATGAACGGCCTTCTTGAAGTGCTTACCGTCGGTACGGCGCATCAAGAAAAGTGGGGCAAGCTTGCTTCATCGCGGGCTTACACGGCTCAAGTTCAACCTGAACCCTACGCGCCGGCAAATTGGCAGGCTGCCGCCCCAGCGCTGCGGGAGCGAAGATCAGATGCCCCAAGTGGATCCGCGGTTGTCGAAAACTTGCGTGCTTTGGAACCCGCGGCTCGAGAGATCGCCCTCGCCCGGGAAATCTTGCAAGGCAACGTGCCGCAGTTTTGGCGGGAATTTGCAGAGGTCACCGCCGAAGTACATACGAACGATGGCAAGACGCGCACGGTTGTTTACTGCGTGTCGCCCGATTATCTCGCGGTTGGCCGAGACGATGATTTCGTCCGCATGCCACTCACGCCCTACATCGCCCAGCATCTTGCAGATATGTTGGGCTGCGTGTTGCCCACGCGCAAGATGGTCGACGATATCTATCGTGCCGCTGAGGCAAAGCTCATTCCCCAGCCGCTCACCGAGGCACGCGAATCATTGGCCACGTTTCTCGAGCATCATCGGTTGATCCAAGAACAGTGGAAAAACCGTCATCCGAATCAACTGGTCGCGGGAATCAAGAAAGACGTCATCGTCACCAACGAACTCATTAAGCGCCCCGACCATGTTGCGATCTATGGTTGGCACAAGCTCGATGGGAAACCGATTCAGCCGCTCACCACCGTCCACGTCGATTGGTATGTCGACTACAGCCATGGCATCCGGCTGGTCGACCAGTGGTGCGAGGTGGACGGCAAACCCATGCGAATCCAAGAAGTCCGTAGCGACGAGGCCTTGAGCGAACTTTTGAGCGACGAAGGGCCGCTCGAATATATCAGCTACCGTCATCCGCCGAAGCACTAGAACCAGCATTTCTCGCAAAATTCGACACAAACTCCCCCTGGAACATGCCGGAACTCTGTTGGCGATTTGGTCATCCT
>JBGTEU010000619.1:0-5025 GCA_041747595.1 Bythopirellula sp. | reverse complement strand
TCGCTCGCGGGCAAAGCGACGCACTGCAGGAGTGTCTGATGAATGGCCGCAGGGATCTTCGCCTGGGCAAGGAACGGGGCTTCTTCACCCTGCGGTGGCAATCTCCCGCAAACAGCTTCGACCGCAATCCGTCCCCAGCTGTAGATGTCGGCGCGTGGAGTGAGAGGTTGGTCGGGAGCTACCTCGATTGCTCGGTAGGCATCTTCCGGCCAGCCTTGCGTGGGGGCGACGGTTGGTGCTCGCTCCAATAGTTTGGCCAATTCCAAATCGGTCAGAACTGCCGTGCCATCTTTGTCTCTAATCAAAACGTGTTGCGGCGATAGTTCCCGACGGATGATTCCATTCTCGTGCAAGGTTTGTAGCCCCAATCCGATAGTGCGCAATGCTTTCGGAATCGCACTCGCTTCGAGTTGCTTGGAAGCGAGTAGCGCGTCGAGACGCTTACCCTCGATCCATTCGTCGATGATCCACCACATCTCACCATGCTCCCATTGGACCGCGTCCCGGTTCTGGACGATGTGGGGGTGTGGGCCGATCCGATCGCAGACTTCACTGTGGCGGGTCAGATACGATTTGAGCGCCGACCTCTCTTTCGTCGAGAGTTTCGTGAGACTATAGCATTTACCGAGTGCCAGTCGGCCTTTCACATGTCGGTGTCGCAATTTCCAAGTGTCGAAAGCAAGTCCGTTCACGGCAGTCCGAGCTGGATCAATTGTTTCGTCCACTTGCCATTCTCCGACTGTGGCAAAGAAGTCGAGCGGATTATCCCAAGTGCTGGGAGGAGTGAGGTCTTTGAGGTCATCGGCGTTCAAGATAGAAAGCAGATTCTCCGCTCCAAGAAACTCAGCGACTCGTCGACCAGTTTCAAAATAGACCTTTTCTCCAGTGAGAATGTTGTGTGCAGTTGCCTTGTGCCGCCGTCCGCATGCTTTCGCCAACTGTTCATGGAACTTCGTCTGGCTCAAATTGAGTTTCATCCGGAGATAGGCAACCTTCTTCGGGTCCAGGCGAACGTACCTAAGGTCCATATCCGCTCCTTACTTCGACAATTTACTAAGTGCTGTCCCGCTCCCCACGCATTTTGAGCAAAGGCCAAGTAGATTCTAGCACGAGGTTGAACGGCGCCGAGGCGTAGGATATTGCGATGCCGCCAATCAGAATTCTTAGACTGTCACTAGCATGGTCTGACGCTTGCTGGCACGGCAAGGTGGAATGGGGATATGGCACCCGCTACTGGAGCAGGTGCGGTCTAATCCTCGAAATAAGGGACTTAAACCTGTGGACAACCTCAATCAGGAAACCTCTGTCGACGAGATTGATGACGTATCACTCGTACCCGTCGAAGTGGTCGCTAAAATGCTAGGTATCTCGGTGCGATCGGTGTGGAGAAGGCTTAGTGCAGGAGAACTCGTGGTTCCGCGAAGACTCGGACGCAGCGTGCGTTGGTGTCGCATTGAGGTTCGTCAGTGGATCGCGGACGGTTGTCCTTCGCTCGTAGCCCCTTCACGCAAACGATAAGGAACTCCTATGGCAACGCTCTATCGACGTAAAAAGCACAAGCATGCTGTGTACTGGATACAATATCGGGACCACACCGGTCGGCGACGAACGGTGAAAGGATTCTCCGACCGCCAGCTATCAGAGCAATTGGCCGCAAAGCTCGAATCGGAGGAACGGCTGAAGCGAACCGGTCTTGTCGACCCGGAACATGCGCGATTGAAAGGAGTACGTGCTGCGGCAATCGAGATGCATTTGGCAGCATTCGAGTCGAGCCTGGCGGACAACACGCCCAAGTACTCAAAGCTGTTGATGTCGCGAATTCGAAAGTTAGTCAACGGATGCGGTTGCGAGTCGCTTGCCGATCTAAATCCGGAGGCGATTCGTGATTTTCTCCGCGAGCATCGGCGCAAATCAGGGTTTGGTCACCGTACCTACAACCATTATGTGCAAGCGATCGACGCCTTTGGCAAGTGGTGCGTGACGAGCAAGCGATTGCTCAGTAATCCCGTTACAGGAATCGAGCGACTGAATGCTCAAGTTGACGTTCGGCATCCACGCCGGGCCCTCTCACCCCAAGAGTTCGATCAGCTGGTCCAATCGGCGCGGGAAAGCCGGATGCGCGTACAAGGCTTTTCTGGTGAGCAACGAGCCCGCGTTTATCTTCTGTCGTACATGAGCGGACTACGAAAGAACGAATTGGCAAGCCTGACCCCGGCGAGTTTTGATCTCGAATCCTCGCCTCCAACGCTGACGGTGCAAGCCGCTTTCTCCAAGCATCGACGCAAGGACGTTCTGCCGCTGCACGCCGATCTAGCCGCGGCCTTACGAGTATGGATGAAAGGTCGAGATCGGAGCCAGCGCATCTTCCCTGAATTGGATCGCAAGAAGACTTGGCTCATGGTCAAGAAGGATTTGCTTCGAGCCGGGATTCCTTATCAAACCGAGGACGGAATTGCTGACTTCCACGCCGCCGGCCGGCACTCGCATATCACCCAGTTGCTCAGAAACGGAGCGACCTTGCCCGAAGCCAAGGAACTAGCTCGACACTCCGACGTGAAGATGACGATGCGTTACACCCACATTGGCATCCAGGATCAAGCCCGCGCATTGGCAAGTCTTCCGACGCCCTCAATGCATCCCCAACCCGCGGCTGATGCAGCGCCGCCCGAAGGGAGCGCGCTGCAAATGCGCTGCACATTGGGTGGCACACCCCGTCACTCTGTGGCACTCAAGAAGAGTGGGAAGGGTGCGAAGAATGATGAAAGTCCAAACAAAAACCCCTGCCGGAGCAGGGGTTATGTCGCTTCAGGCCACCCCAAGGCATGGGGTGGCAAAGTGGAGGCGGCGGGAATCGAACCCGCGTCCCGAAATAGCTCCACGCAAGCATCTACGTGTGTAATCGACTGGTTTAATTTCACCAGGGGGGCACCCAGTCGGTCAGGTTACCCACTGCCTAGCCAAGAACTTTTTTAACCGCGAGCGTACTCGGCAGTGACTCGCGGCGGTTCGGATTTAGTGACGGACGTCCGGGCCAATCCGACTTCAGCCCTTAGTCCGGGCCACCTTTATTTAGGCAGCCAAAGCGTAATTGCTGTTAGCAATTGACATTTGATCAGCTTTTTACGTGGCCTACTGATCAACCACGACACGCAACTTACGCTTCATCTACCCGGTCGAACCCTGTTCGCCCCCGAGATTGGTGCCCTTTGGTTTCGAGCACAGAAACGTGACAAGCCCTTCATTATATTCGGCATGTGCCTCCAGGGAAAGGAAGGAATATTGGGGACATTAGGACGGAATGACGTGGCAATGAGCCGATTTCACGAGCCTCGGAACTCTCCATGTTTGTCTCGAATCGCCAACTTGCCAGGCGAACACTGTGTTTGACAACTGTTTGGGAATGACCAATGTCCAATGACCGAATGACCAAGGGAGAGATTCGCGCATCTTGCGCGTCCAAGACGGTCAACTTGGTCAAGACGGTCAAGACGGTCAACTTGGCAGCGCAGTTTTCGCGGCCAGGTTGTTCAGCTTGTTCAGGTTGTTCAGGTTGGCGCCCCCTGTTTTGCACGACGAGTGGCAAAGTTTTCAGGAGGGCGCGCACGTTGAGCCGGAATCGCCTTACGATTTCTGGCCGAAAGCTGATCGCTGAGAGCTAATCGCTGACGGCTTTCCTCCCGCAAGCCTAGCATAAGTCGTGGCACAATTTCTACAAGAAAAGCTGTCAGCTTTTAGCCGTCAGCTTTCAGCCAGAAGGTTTTGTGAGCCGAAGGCGCTAGCCTCGAATTCTGAAAAGCGAAGGTAACACGAGTCTCCGACTCGTAACGGCGGGGGCGCGAAGTGGCTTGAGAAAGGACTGTGGACAATGGGACTGTGGACCGTGGGACGCGGAATTCGTGTAGGCCGGACCGAGTGGAGCGAGTTCCGGCAAGATCCAGCAACAACGTACCCCTCGCCCTTGGTGAACAAGAATAACAAGAATATCGTACCAAAGCCACTCTTTCCTATGACTCAATTGTCACTGAAAGGTGAAGAGTCTCGGTTGCTGTTGTCACGAAGACCTGTCTCCACCTCCACCAGACTGGGCAAACATTGCTCCCCCTGTCCGCTCGATCAACATCTGCATGCTTTAGCGAAGCATTTATTTTCTCGGTGGCCCCTTAGGACTGATGACTCCTAATCAGTTACGGTCCCGTCACTGACGTTGTCCGTCGAATATTTCATTGCCTCCCATTGCCTAGTCGGGCATCGATCTTGCATAAGCTTTTTGGAACGAGGGCTGGGTAATCGTCCGATTGCTCAATTCTTTGATACTATTTTGGTAACAACAAACGAAGCACAAAGGAGGAAAGTTATGTTGCGAAAAATTTCACATTATCTCTGGCATTTAGGAGTAGTCCCCCTCTTATTGATGGCCTACGCGGCGCCCGTCAATGCAGAAGAGTGGGAACAAAACTCTCCCTACTATGAAGACGACGCTTGGTACGACGTCTCTGAATGGCTCGACGGAAACGATTACAACCCGACCGATGAGGCGTTTGGACGTTGGGACAACGAGGTCTATGGTTCCAATGTCGTTAACAGCGACCAGGACGAAGACATATACGACTATGGTGATGTCTACGGATATGATGATAGCGATGCCAACGACGATTGGTTTTACGACTATTACGACTCCGACTATAGCTACGACGGGTTACTAAATGACGATCACTACACCTACTCGTCGAGGTACTATGACTACGATGACGACGGCTTCTATGATGCCTATTCCAGCTACTCCGACACCGATGGGGATGGTATCTACGAAGACTATAATTATTACTCGTTCAACAATGCTCTCGACCTCGATACGGATAGCAGCACGGCATCAACGAACTCCGGCTCGAAGCAGACATCAAAGAACTCTGGTTCGAATCAATCGCAGTCAACGGCAAGTACCGACGATGGCAGTAGCAAGCAGAATCAACAGTCTGCAGCGAACCAGAAAGACCTGAGTTCGAAACGGCTCTCCGTGTCCGGTAA
>JBGTEU010000618.1:0-2358 GCA_041747595.1 Bythopirellula sp. | reverse complement strand
ACTGAACACACGTCGCTTCCGTGCCATACACTCGACCTCCTGATAGGGGCCCCAAGGGGCCAAAATCCATCTTATCAGGCTGTCCAGTTTTTGGGGTCCACCTCAGAACTCAATGCATTGCGATCTAGTGCTGCAAGCCAGAGCTCAGCTAGATCATTGTCAGCGGACGGGAGAAAAGCCACAGTCCAAGTAATGACTGTCCCAGTCTTTTCCAAATATCCTCGAGTGAACAACCTCCGGATTCTGCGCGGCGGCGAGCAATCTCCTCCTCGCTGAAGGGTATCTCGATTGAAGCGTAAAGAAGCTTGAGATACTCTTGCTCAGGCAAATAATGACCGACCGTTACTCCTTGCGAGTCGCGAAGCTCTACTTGCGAATCAAACCCTCCCAGCTTGTCTGCGAGGACGTCATCAATTTGAACTTGTGTCATGGCAAAGTTCCTGCTGAGTAATGAGAGTTCTTCCTCGCTGAATTATACCACGGCTGCCAACCAATCAGACACGAAAATTGCCGTTACCGAGCGAGCGCCAGTAACGGCAATGGATTGAGATTTCAGGAAACTGGGTTTACCCCATCGCCACCGTCACGGTCTTGAGTTCCGTGTACGCCGCGAGGCCGGCTTCGCCGAGTTCACGGCCTAAGCCGCTTTCCTTGAAGCCGCCGAAGGGCGCTGCCGCGTCGAAGACGTCGTAGCAGTTGATCCACACCGTGCCCGCGCGAATCTTTGACGCGAGCGTGTGCGCCTTGCCGATGTCGCGGGTCCAGACCGCGGCGGCGAGGCCGAAGTTGGTGCTGTTCGCCCGGTGGGCGATTTCATCCAAATCGCTGAACTTGAGCACGCTCAACACGGGGCCAAAAATTTCTTCCCGCGCGATCCTCATGTCGTCGGTCACGTTGGTAAACATCGTCGGTTCGATGAAGTAACCTTCGCTGCCGTGCCGTTTGCCGCCGTCTACTAGCTTTGCGCCATCCTGCTTGCCGTACTCGACGTATTGCAGAATCTTGTCGAACTGGGCCTGATCGACCTGCGGACCTTGCTCGGTTTCGGGATCGAACGGATCGCCCACGACGCGTTCCTTGTTCTTTTCTTGCAGACGGTCCACGAATTCATCGTGAATCTTGTCCTCGACGAACAGCCGGCTCCCCGCACAGCAGCATTGACCCTGATTGAAATACAAGGCGAAGTGCGCCCCGTGGACAGCGGCTTCCATGTCGGCATCGGCGAACACCACGTTGGGGCTCTTGCCGCCAAGTTCAAAGGTGACCCGCTTCATCGTTTCCAGCGCGCTGCGTTGGATGATCTTGGCGGTCGTCCCTTCGCCCGTGAAAGCGATCTTGTCGACGCCAGGATGGGCGACCAACGCGGCACCAGCAGTGGGGCCGTAACCGGGGACGACGTTGATCACACCGTCGGGAATCCCCGCCTTCTGCGCGAGCCGAGCCATCCTCAAACAGGTGAGCGGCGTTTGCTCGGCGGGCTTCATCACAATCGTGCAACCCGCGGCGAGGGCGGGGCCCCACTTCCACGCCGTCATTAGCGCGGGGAAGTTCCAGGGAATAATCTGGCCTACGACGCCGACCGGTTCGCGCCGCGTGTAGCAGAAATTGTTGCCGCGAATGGGGATCGTCGAGCCATGAATCTTGTCGGCCCAACCGGCGTAGTAACGAATGCAGTCGATCACCAGCGGAATGTCGGCGGCCCGCGAATCGCGGATCGGCTTGCCGTTGTCGAAGGTTTCGAGCGCGGCCAACTCCTCGGCTTCTTCTTCCAAGAGGTCGGCCAACTTGTACATCAACCGGCCCCGGTCGCGGGCGTCCATGCGCGACCACTCGCCGCCGTCGAATTGCTTGCGAGCCGCCTTCACGGCCAAGTCGATGTCGGCCTTATCTCCCTCGGCCACCTGGGCGATCACCTCTTCGGTGGCGGGGTGGATCGTGTCAAACGTCTTACCACTCGCCGCGGGAACCCACTTGCCGCCGATGAAGCATTGCGTCTGGTGAATTTCGGGTCGGGGGACTTTTTTGGAGGACGGTTTTTCGGCAATGGTGGCCATGATTGAATATCTCCGCTTGGAACAGATGGCACGATAAGCATTGGGCCGCACAATTCTACGCGCGGGGCCCCTGATTGGCGCATTCTAACACCGGGGTATAGATGTCGCCTAGCAGGATTTTCCGCAAGCCAGGGCGAAGAGAGGTGCCATTCTGAGGGAGCCTTGGCAACTGAAGATTCTTGGTAGGATGACTGTGGTCAAACCACTTGCGATTGAAAGGCGTACAGCAGACACGCCTAGACATCCTCCGACGTGAGACCCTCGTATTCATCAAGAATGTCTTGGCTCGCCGAACCCTGAGCTA
>JBGTEU010000617.1:0-3488 GCA_041747595.1 Bythopirellula sp. | reverse complement strand
AAGGGAGAAGTCACAAATGCTTACTCCTCGGTCGGCGCGGAGGAAGCCGCGCTTGTTTGCATTTGCCGAGCTCGCAGCAAATTGCCATGCCGTTGCGGCGACTCACCCGCTTCCAGAATGGCGATGGCTTCTTCGTTCTTGCCGAGTTTTTCCACCGTTCGCGCCAGATTGTACTGCGCCCCCGCGGTCCAAAAACCGTTGGGAAATGCTTCCAGCGTGCGAGTGCGGAACCAATCGTCGGCCACTTCATATTTACCCAGGTCGTAACTCAAAAGGCCCAACCAATAACTCGCATCGGCTTTGGCCGTTGTCATGATTACGCGTTCGAGTGGAAGAAGCCGTTCGAGCACGTCATCCGGCATGCGAATTTCACTACTTTGGTACAACGTCACCGCCTCGCGATGACCCCGTCGCGGCTGTGCGAGCGGATCATTCTGCTGCGATACGGGAATCGGCTTGGTCCCCTGAAAATGCAAGACGCGGGCTTTCCACAACCGCGGGCGCTGTGAAAAAACGAGAAAGCGCTGCGCGGCGGCCTCGCGTTGCGGGCGTTTCATCGTTTCCTCGGCAAGCCGCGATTCGTAGGGAAACGGCCACAACTCGACTTCCGTAATTCCTGGTTGCGATTTGAGCGATTCGGCAAGGCGCTCGGCATTTGTGGCCAGCACCACATAATCTTCACCTTGCAACACACTCTGCAAAAGTGCCGCACGCCGCGAAAGCTGCAAGGGCGTCGCGACGACTTGGGCACGAATGCTTTTCAAATCATCGGCAGTGAGGGGATAGGTTTGTTCGGCATCGAGATCGAGCTGACGCAGCAACTCGGGGTCGGCAATCACCTCGGCAAGCGTCGCGATCTTTCCCGGCTCGGCAGCGGGAATCGGCAGACCAAGCGACGTGTCGAATAAATACAACTCGTCGTCCGCGGCGACGGCCGCGAGCCCTATTTCATTCCCCTGCCCTGCTTCTCCAAGCGCGAGGATCACCACGTCGATTTGTTGCTGACGGCATAACTCGGCAAAGACCCAAGCCCGATGCTCCGCCGTGCCGTGCCCATACATGAGTGCCTGCCACGGTTGGTGGACGATACCCGGCTGGCCCGATTCATCAAGCTGGATGTTGCGGACCGTCCAATCGAAAAGTGCCGAGGCGATTTCCAGTTTTTCGTAGGCATCCACTTTGGCCCAAGCCGCTATATCGCGATGCCAAACGGCCTCCTGCAACGAGCGGACTTCCGCCAAATCGAATTGACCATCGCGGAGTGCCGTGGGATTGATCCGCGCGGCGATGGTCTCAGCCTCGCGCAATTCCTTCGGTAGCGAATCGACGAGCGGCGATGGTTTCCACTCGAGGCGGTCCTCACTCACGTTACGGAACCATTGATTCGCCCGATCCACGAGTTGCAGTAGTGCCGACTCGTCGGGAGTGGGCTCCCAGGCAATCGCCGGGCGCCGGCGAGTGATGTAATTGGTGAGCCGCAGGCGAATCTCATTCATGCGCCGATCGGAGAACCGCCAAATCTCAATGCGATGGGGCACGTCCACCGGAGCCGTGAGGGACCTGTCGAGAATCAGAGCGTTGTTGGGATTGTTGCTATCGAGGCGCCGGACGGGGATTTCAAAGTAACTGGCTTGCCCTCCCCCACCATGTTCGGCGCTTTCTTCGTCGTATTTCACGTAGTAGCGAACGATGTCCCCCGTCTGAACGCGCACGCCGCGAAAGTTGCCGTTCCCCGCGGGGACCGATAAATAATTGTAGCCCCCCTCAGGATCAGCCGGATTTAAGTCGAGCGTGGCCAGCACCGGCTGTTGGTCGGCGCTTTTAGAATCGTCGAGAATTGGCTCAGGGGGCAAAAGATCGAGGACGATTTCCGAGGCCAAATTATTCAGCGTCTTGGCGACGGTCTCGATCAGCACGGCCGAGCTGCTTTGCCATGATTCGCTCGAACGCCCCGCGCGACGTGACACGGGCCGCGATTCGTCCTCGCAACTCATGCTTGCCAAAAGTCCGCCGACCACCACGGCCAAGCCAATTAAAACGTATCGCTGTTTACTCACAGGGAATCTCAATCAAGTTGGCGGCGGCCTGCCGAAGAGTGACAAGTCGACGCATGACATCTTCGATTTGGCCGAGCGGAATCATGTTGGGACCGTCGCTCGGCGAACGGTCGGGGTCGGGATGCGTTTCGCAGAACAGGCCTTCGGCACCAAGTACCATCGCCGCGCGGGCCAAGGGTTCGACCATCGCCCGATTGCCACCGGTCGCTCCGCCGAGTCCCCCCGGTTCCTGCACGCTGTGCGTGGCGTCGAATACCACGGGGACGCCGAGCGCCTGCATCTGTGGAATCGCCCGCATGTCGTTGACCAAACGGCCGTAACCGAAAAATGTTCCCCGTTCGCAAAGCAAAATGTTGCGACAACCGGCGTCGGAGAGCTTGTTGACGACATACTGCATGTCGCTGGGGGCCATGAATTGGGCCTTCTTCACGTTGATCGCCCGGCCAGTGCGGGCCGCGGCAATCAACAGATCGGTCTGCCGTGCGAGAAACGCGGGGATTTGCAGAAGCTCGCAGACCTCACCCGCCGCCGCGGCTTGGCTCGATTCGTGAATGTCGGTCGTCACCGGGAGCCCCGTCGTGCGGCTGATCTCAGCGAGAATCTCCAAACCCTCAGTCAGACCCGGACCCCGATAGGCCCCGCTGCTCGTGCGGTTCGCTTTGTCGAACGACGCCTTGAAGACCAATTGGATCGAGAGCAGCCGAGCGACCCGCTGCAGTTCCTCGGCGATTTCGAGGGCCGATTCCCGCGTTTCCAGCACGCACGGGCCGGCTATCCAGAGCAGCGGCTGGTCGCTGCCGCACTGATAGGGGCCGATGTGGGCGGGATAATTGGGCACAACGAAATTCCTGGAAGCGGCGATGCACTTGGAGAGGGCACTTGAAGTTGAGCAATATAACCTCATTACCGCTTACGAACTACGCGACCGCAATGTTTGCGGCGAATCACGCGAATCCATCCTCGAAAAGAGCGCGGGAAAGTGAAAGAAAGCCTGTGCGCGGAAGCCAACGAAAGGGCGTGTCTCGTTTTGAGTTTGCCGGAATTCTACGATTCCAGAAACATTGGCTTGTAGAGCGTCACAAAGCGTTATGAATCAATGGTTTACGGCTAAAAATGTCTCGCATTGAGACGATTTGTTGATTGCCAGGAAAGACGTGATTTCAGTGGGTCAATATCGAGCAAAAGGCCCGAAACTGTCCCATCTTGAATGAGTCGTTCTACGTCCAATACTCTGCGAAGAGACTTCTTCAAGGTGATGGAAAGACGCACGCTGTCTCACACTAATCTCTTTGTATGTTTAGCTTTACACAATAGGGATCCACCCCGTTTGCGGTTTCGCGGTCACCTCTGGCACGCAAGCTGCGAATAGAACGGGTGGTTCCGCGTGGTCTCGTCCGCGCTGAACACTTAATTCGCTGGCCCGCGGGGTCT
>JBGTEU010000616.1:0-2822 GCA_041747595.1 Bythopirellula sp. | reverse complement strand
ATTGGGATGTTGTTAGATTGGCTGAAAAAGGCTTGCCAGACTTGTGTAGGATTAAAAGGGCAGAGCCTGGGAACGAGAAACTCGATGGTGACACACCGCGGCCGCTTTTTGGAACTGGTTCGCAATCCTCCTCCGACCAAGGAGGCGACGAATCTTGCTGGGCGGTTTGCAGTGGTCCAGTACCGTGTGGCCGATTCGGAGCAGACCGAGTCGTACGACTTTTCCCAAGACGACTTCCGTTTCAAGTTCGCTGAATCGGTCGAGCCAACGAACAACCACAGCGAGCAGCAGATCCGTCAGTGCGTGATCGATAGACGCATTACTCAAGGTACTCGCAGTGAAGCAGGGATGCGCTATCACGAACGCATGTGGTCGATGATCGCCACGTGCAAGAAGCAGAACCGCAGCGTTTTCGCGTTTCTTCAAGAATCGATCACGGCCAAGCTCGCCGGACAGCCCGCGCCTAGCTTGCTCGGCTCACTGGCGCGCTCGATGCCATAGCGTTCGGCTTGAGGGCCAACTCTTCCTCACTATCCACAGATTGATAGCCCACAACAAAAACGCCAGCCCTTCCTGCCGCGTAAGATTGAATTGCTTCCATGAGATCCGCGACGCTCGGAAACATGATCTCGGACACAGGCAGCCAATACTCGTTTCCATAAAACTAAACATGAGGAAGAGGCGAAGCCGAATCACCACCCACTTCTTCTGTAGGTTCGCCGGGCTTCCACCTCGGACATCAGTGTCTCAGTGTCAGGCGTTGTCTGCTCTGCCTTGCTCGGCTTACCGATGCTCACTGAATCCAGACCATTCGATACCCGCCAACTCGGCGAGTTGTTTATTCCAGCTAGCGAGATCATGTTTTCTGAACTGATTCAGATGATCATGGCCGCTGGCGCGGGCCATGACCTGCATGAGCTCGACGCTGGCTTGGAAGAAGTTGGCCAGACGCTGGGCGGCGACGTCCACCTTAAGCTTTTTGCGAAGTTCTGGTTTTTGCGTGGCGATGCCGGCCGGGCAAAGATTGGTGTTGCACATGCGCGCCCCCACACAGCCGATGGCCTGGATCGCGGAGTTTGAAACTGCGACTCCGTCTGCTCCCAACGCCAATGCTTTGGCGAAGTCGGTATGCGTTCTCAAGCCGCCGGTGATGACCAGGGTGACGCGACCGCTGGCACCGATCTTGTCCAGGTGGTGTCTTGCCCGCGCGAGCGCGGGAATCGTCGGGACGGAGATATGATTACGAAAGAGTAAAGGAGCCGCCCCGGTGCCTCCTCCCCGGCCGTCCAAGATGATGTAGTCGGCCCCGGCGGCGACGGCGAAATCGATGTCTTGCTCGATGTGCTGCGCACTGAGCTTGAATCCGATGGGGATGCCACCGCTCACTTCTCGAACACGGTCTGCGAATTTGGAAAAATCTTCGACAGTACTCAGATCGGAAAAGGTCGGAGGAGACACGGCCGGCTGACCTGCGGGAATACCTCGGACTTCCGAAATGCGCCCGATGTTTTTGTTGCCCGGCAAGTGGCCGCCCGTTCCCGTCTTCGCTCCTTGCCCGCATTTGAAGTGGAAGGCCTGGACGCGCGTAAGCAAAGATTCAACATAGCCGAATTTCGCAGAAGCCAATTCGTAAAAATAACGGCTGTTGGCTTGCTGTTCTTCAGGCAACATGCCGCCCTCTCCCGAGCAGATGCCCGTGCCTGCTAGTTCTGCTCCTTTGGCCAGCGATACCTTGGCTTCCTCCGATAAGGCGCCAAAGCTCATGTCGCTGACGAATAGCGGGATGTTGAGATGGAGCGGCTTCTTGGCTTCCGGCCCGATCACGAGTTCGGTGCCGACGGTGACATCTTCGAGCAGCGGTTTGGCCGCGAGTTGTGCCACCATGAATTGAATGCCGTCCCAGTCGGGCAGCTCGGTACGGGGAACGCCCATTGCTCCCATTTCCCCATGGTGACCCAGTTTGCTGAGTCCTTCGCGGGCCAATTGATGTATGAGAGCAACCGTGGGCTCTTCTGGCGTCGGCTCGGGCTCAGGCATCCCGTCGGCGTTGCTGGTCTGATCCAGAGCAAACTCCTGTCCGACCTGATCCGCTGGAACCTTCGCATGTTTTCCATCACAGTAGGGGGGGTTTGCGGTTTGTTTGCACTGGCAGAGATACGCCTCGCCATCCTCTTCCGCGGTAAACGGCTTTGGTGTGAACGAAGTGCCCTTATGCGATCCGTCACAGAAGGGTTGCTGAGCGGATCTTCCACAACTGCAGAAGACATATTCTTGGCCGGCCGTAAGTTCAACGGGTATCGGTTTATTATCTGCGACTTTAGGTTTCATGAAATCTTTCTGCTGAACTTGGGGAGGCTCATTTGCCGGTCGCCCGCCACGAGCGAGCTATAAACCGTCGAGTCAATTCTCGATCGCGGGCGTACCCGATCAACTGCAGTATTTTGACGTATTCTACTACCAGCCCGACTGCTTCGACAACCCAGGATACGTCGTGCCCGGTTATGGCCGGCAATGGTACCAAGTCGCGATTGTCACCGCGCGAACCTGGTAGTCCAATGGGTTAATCGACGTTGCCTGTACGCACGCTAGAACTTGTTCCGCCTTTTCTATGCTGGCTGAACTCGTGACGTTCACTGATCCCTGTCCAGCACCAATCCGATCGGGAATGTGGCAAGTGGGATTATCGCAGCTCTCATTCACGCATGCTGATCGAGCTCCGGAATTCGGGCAATCCCTTTGATCTCAAAAGTAAAGCCTGTGAGCCAACTCACGCCTACCGTCGTCCAGTTGGGGTCCGGCTTGCTCGCAAAGACAGTTGCTGC
>JBGTEU010000615.1:0-3422 GCA_041747595.1 Bythopirellula sp. | reverse complement strand
CCGGTAAGGCGTCGGTAGCGAGCTGCCGAATTGCGAAGTCAGTCTCTACGTCAGCAACAGCGATTTCTGCTCGTGTGAAGTAGTATTCTTTTTTGCCGTTACGATCCTCCGGGCGAACGTGAATTCGCTCGACTTTCATTGGCCATTGGACTCCAGGAGCAATCTCACGATAGTCGCTGAATACCGCCAAGTTCCCGGGTGTGGCGCGAGGCCAAGTTGCCCCAGCCCAGCGCGCGGAAAATCGAAGTTGTTCCACGGGATCGAGCGCCTTGTGCCACTCCATGTACGCGCCGTGGTCAGCGAATTCACGGCCTGCGGCACTTTGAATCGCCTTCCAGTTCTCGACATCCGTCATGCCGAATGCATAATGTCGGCAAACCGCTTTGACCAGACCGTGAGTTTGATCGATCCAGATTGTTTCTTGTCGCTCGGGACCTTCGTAGACATCACAGGTGAGCCCATCGATCGTATCCGCGCCTACCAATCGGTATCGGGTATTTGCAGGTGCTACTTCCTCTTCGCTCAATACCACTTCGGACCCACCCCACGGCAAACGCCCTCCCGCAGCGACCCACTGAGGAAAGTAATACGGCATGCCATGCTCGGTGAGCTTGCCCAGTTCTTTGTACCGGTACACATGCCGATTGCCGTTCGCCACTTCACCTAACCAACCCTCCCTACCATCCCAGAATCGGGACTGTAGGAACGTTTCCCCTGGTCGAGTCAGTGCATCTGTCTTGATCAAAAGCTGGTTATTATCCCATGCCAGAGTGACACTATGTCGAACCCGGTCAAGTTGCGCGTCCTCCACCGTCGCGCTGCGAGCCCGCCATAGAGCAGCAAGCGATCCATCTTCGACTCCCTGCATCGAGCTGATCTCCGCCTGCCTGTAAGTCTGCTGGAATAGAATGCGGGGCTCCTTGTGGAGTCCAAAGGTCTTTTGTCTGGCGGTCGCCACAAATCGGTCGGCATTTGTAAGTGGAGGCAAACTGGATGATCCGTCACCGATTTGCGCTACGTTTTTCGGCTCCACAGGCAAATCCTTGATCTCAGTCCATTCGTAGTCGCGCGTTTGGAATTCAAAATGATCGAGCTTGTCTCCAGAAAGCCGCGGAAAGGAAGCCCGCGTCTGGACAATCTCTCCAGCGCTGCCGCCGCCGCTCCGCGCCGATTCATGCACTTGTCCCTGCTTGTCGACTGCTACGATCCGATAGGCTTGTTTGCTAAAATTATGCGACACAACCACGTCGAGTCCTTGGCCGGATTCTAGTACTTCTGAGAAAACGACGCTCCTGTTGTTCTGGAGGCCGAACGCGCTCATACCGCTTGACTTGGCAACATTCTTCCATGGCCCGTGCGCGATGCCGACTCGCAGTCCAAAAGAATCTGCTGCGTCAGCCAAACTGAAATAACGGCTTAGATACGTGCCGGGTTCAAAGCCTTCTGTAAAATCGACCGTGCCGCCACTGGATGCCCGCGCACCGACGATTTGCCAAATGCGATCTTCTGGCGAATTTTTAACCTGGCCATTAATTCGAATGACGACACGTCGCCACACTACATCTCCCTCTGTCGTTACACTCCCTCGTTCTTTTTTCCAAGTAAACGGCACCGACTCTAGCAGTTCTCCATCCGCATCCCACCAACGCTGCGGCTCCTCATCATGTGTGCCAATGGCGACGACTTCAACCTTGCTATCTTGCGAAGATTCTTCTGCAGAGCCGGGCAATTCGGACTTTGCCTCCTCTGCAGATTTCGCCGCGGTTTGCCAGGTGATCGGGCCCACAAGTAGGAACGCCAAGCCAGCAACCAAAGTCAATAACCCCGAACGCGACAGGCGCACCGGTTCTCGTAGCGGTTCGCCAAACAATCGCGCCACGCGGCGACGTAGCTCCGAAGGTCTGCCACCCGTGGCAGCCAAGGCGGCCAGTTTCGCATGCTGGGCATTCTTGCCGTTGAGCTCAGCCACGTGCAACAAAGCGCGGGCATACTGCAGCCGATTGGCAGACAATTCGCGCGTCGCCAGGCGGCAAGTCTGTTCGTCGCAGCAATATTCACGAAAGGTGCTGATCCGCCGGCTGAGGTACCACACACAGGCCCGGGTTGAAAAACAGCACCGTCTCGGCAAGCCGCTGCACGAGATTGACCCACGTGTCGTAGCGTCGCACATGCGCAAGCTCGTGAGCCAAAATCATTTCGAGCTCCTCGGGCTTTAATCCCGTGAGTGCCGAGGCAGGCAACAGAATGGTCGGTCGCAAGAAGCCCACGACCTGGGGCACGACGATGCCGGGGACCTGGGCGAGCGCGGGGATAACTCGCATTGACCAGCTCCGTGCGAGTGCGTGCAGCGCTTGGTACAGCGGACCGGCAGTAATCGGCGTGGCCTCCGCGGCAAGGAGGCGCGACTTCCAAATTCCCTGGCCCAGCCGCAAGACCATCACAAGAACTCCCGCCGCATAACAGCCCGTCAACCAGGGTGCCAAATTCAGTAACCAAACCGAGGTCGACGATTGTTCTTGAACCGTGGGAAATTCAACATTGGGAACCGGAA
Organism: Bythopirellula sp.; assembly: GCA_041747595.1. GTDB lineage: Bacteria > Planctomycetota > Planctomycetia > Pirellulales > Lacipirellulaceae > Bythopirellula. Next base: position 871 of record JBGTEU010000615.1, on the reverse strand, counting down.
CATCCCGCTGAGCGGCAATCGGAAGATTTTTCTCTGCCGAGGGTTCGGTCTGTTGCGGTAAAGACCGCGGGGCGATTACGGGTTGAGTTGCGGAGGTTTTCTCCGCAACAGCAACTTGCAACGCGGGGACTTTCACCGCCGCAAACGTGATCGGCCAGGCCGCAATTCCTAGCAGCAATGCGGCAACATAAACGGCGTAACCCCGCTCGGGATTGTCGCGGCTCCAGAAACGGACAATCAAACTGGCCAACGTGGCCAGCAAAGCCAATTGCCACAAGGAATGTGCCAACGTCAGGCACAACCGACCGCAAAGCTGCGGATCGACACTGAGCGAAGCAAACCAAACGGCTGCGTTCATAACTTTTGCTCCTTGGCTTTGCGGTTGATGAGGCGGCGAAGTTCAGCCAATTCCTCGGCGTCGAGATCGGCAGTCTCCAAGAGATTGAGCACCAACGCCTGCGGCGAACCTTCAAAGACTTTGGAAAGCAACTCGCCAACAAATCCGCCGGTGACATTCTCTTTGGCCACTTTGGGGGCAAACAGAAACGCCTTCCCTTCCTTCTGGCGGCGCAAAAATCCCTTGCGGACCATGATGTTGAGCATCGTAATCACGCTGCTATGAGTGAGAGGCCGCGCCAAACGCTCACGAACCTCGCGCACCGGCAGCGGCGACTCTTCCCAGAGCACCTTGAGGATTTCCAATTCCAAGTCGGTGGGGTGGTCCGAACCGGGTCGAGCCATGAAAACCTCCTGCTACACAAGAAAACGCACAAGTTTTAATTCTTTCGAAGATTCTAGCTGTGGAAATTCCATCGGTCAAGAGAATCTTTGAAAAAATTAAAAGATGGACTCCGGGCGAGCCGTAAGCGTC
>JBGTEU010000614.1:0-3791 GCA_041747595.1 Bythopirellula sp. | reverse complement strand
TCCATGACTCAATCCCAGGCCGCTGACAGGGCAATCAGCGTGAGCCTGCGATGCAGAGTGCACCGCTAACGGAGTTGGGTTCGAACGGGGAAAGGGGGGGAAGGGGTCGGGAGTCTTTGATTAAAAAATGATACTGAAAACTGAACAACCCCTTTCTCTGTCACCGCTAATGAACGCTCATCGGCGCTCATCAATTCTTGTGAGACACTCGCCAAGTGGCCGGCAATTCGCCGCGGGATAACGGCAAGTATGGTGCGACAGATGCGATAACTCCCTTAAGCTTCACACCACCTGCTGCGGCAAATTGAGGCCGGGGGCGGAGAGCACCGTCGCACCCATCAGAAACTCATCGATCGCGCGGGCAGCGCCGCGGCCTTCGTTGATGGCCCACACGACGAGGCTTTGGCCACGCCGGCAATCACCCGCCGCGAAGACTTTTTCGACGTTCGTGGTGAACGAGCCGTGCTGGGCCGCGAAGGTCTGCCAGTTGCCGCGGGGGTTCTGCGTCTCGACGCCGAGCATTTCCCCCACTTCAAGTTCCGGGCCGATAAAACCGGTGGCGAGAAACACCAAATCGGCGGGCCAGATTTTTTCGCTCCCCGGCACTTCCGTGAAGGGAGCTTTTTCGCCCGGCTTCGACCAATCGACCGCGACCGTCATCACGCCGCTCACGCGGCCGTTGCCGTCGTTAACGAATTCCTTAGTGAGGATATTGAATTGCCGGGGATCATCGCCGAGCTTCGCCTTGGTTTCGGCGTGCGAATAATCGACGCGATAAACCCGCGGCCACTGCGGCCAAGGATTGCTGGCGGCGCGTTGTTCAGGTGGCACATCGAGCAATTCAAAATTGACAATCGACTTCGCGCCGTGACGGAGCGACGTGCCGATGCAGTCGGCCCCCGTGTCGCCGCCACCGATGACGATGACATTCTTACCTTTCGCCGAGAGATATTTTTTGTCGGCAAGCTCCGAATCCAACAGACTCTTCGTGTTGCGGGTGAGAAAATCCATCGCCAGATGAATGCCCGCCAGATCACGGCCCGGACAACGCCCCGTCGGGTCGAACGACTTGGTCGCCCCCGTGGCCAGGAGCACGGCGTCGTATTCGTCGATCAATTCTTGCGGGTCGATGAACTGCATCTCGCAGCCACGTTCTTGCATGATCTGTGTCATGTGTCCCGCGGGAAAATCTTGCTGAGAGCCCACGTGGACGCACGTGATGAATTCCACGCCCTCGTCACGAAGCAAATCAACTCGCCGTTGGACGACCCCCTTGTCGAGCTTCATGTTGGGGATGCCGTACATCAACAGGCCACCAATACGGTCGGCCCGCTCGTAAACCGTGACCGAATGGCCCGCCTTGTTGAGCTGCGCGGCGGCGGCCAGTCCCGCGGGGCCGCTACCGACGATGGCCACTCGCTGGCCGGTCCGTTCGCTAGGAGGTTGCGGCACGACCCAACCTTCGGCAAATCCGCGGTCGATGATCGCATTCTCGATATTCTTGATCGTCACCGGCGGATCGGTGATCCCGAGCACGCACGCCCCTTCGCACGGAGCAGGACACGCCCGGCCGGTGAATTCGGGAAAGTTGTTGGTCTTGTGCAGGCGGTCGAGCGCGTCGCGCCAACGGTTTTGATAGACCAGGTCGTTCCACTCGGGAATCAAATTGTCGATGGGGCAACCGCTATCCGATTGGCAGAACGGCACGCCACAGTCCATGCAACGGGCACCCTGCGTGCGCAGATGATCCACCTCCGGCTCGGTGTAGATCTCCAGAAAATCCCCGGCCCGCACGACGGGATCGCGATAGGGAACGGCCTTGCGCTCGAATTCTTTAAAACCGGTGGGTTTGCCCATGATAAGATTAGCTGTAAGTCGTTAGTCGTAAGTAATGAGTTGAGGTGCGCCTTTGCAAGAGATTTAAACCACAGCGGGTTGCTTCAGTTTGCTCTTCTGCTCCATGAGTACCCGTTTGTAGTCGATCGGCATCACCTTCACAAACTGCGTCAGGCAATCTTCCCAGCGGTCCAAGACGTCGGCCGCCACAGCCGATTCGGTGTATTTTTGATGCAACTCGATTAGCTCGCGAAGTTCGTCGGCATCTTCATCGTCTTCGACTTTCTCAAGGGCGACCATCCCCAGGTTGCAGTTGGCGAGCAGCTTGTCGTGGGGGTCCCACACGTAGGCCACACCGCCGCTCATTCCCGCGGCAAAGTTGCGGCCCGTCGGACCTAGGATCACCACGCGCCCGCCGGTCATGTATTCGCAACCGTGGTCACCCACCCCTTCGATCACGGCTTGCGCACCACTATTGCGAACGGCAAACCGTTCGGCGGCTCGGCCACGATAAAACGCCCTGCCGCTGGTGGCGCCATAGAGGCAGACGTTGCCGACGATGATGTTTTCTTCAGGCACAAACGTGGATTGCTTCGGCGGATAAATCACCAAGCGGCCGCCGGAAAGTCCCTTGCCGACGTAATCGTTGGCGTCGCCCTCGAGTTCGAGTGTCACGCCCTTGGCGAGAAACGCGCCGAAACTCTGCCCCGCCGATCCGCTGAACTTGAAGTGGACCGTGTCGTCGGGGAGACAATCTTCGCCCCACTGCTTGCAAATTTCGTTGGAGAGAATCGTCCCCACGGTGCGATTCGTGTTGATGATCGCCAGCTCTTCGCGGACCTTTTCGCCGCGCTCAATGGCGGGTTTCGCAAGGTCCAGCAGCTTGGTCATATCGAGTGACAAGTGCAAGCCGTGATCTTGTTCTTGCGTTTTGTATGTGCCGACATTCGCGTGTGGCTTCTTCACGTGCGTAAGAAGCGACGTTAGGTCCAAGCCATCGGCTTTCCAATGCTTGATCGCTTTATCGGTTTGCAGGCAATCGACCCGGCCAACCATCTCATCAATCGTGCGGAAGCCCAGCTCGGCCATGATCTGGCGGGCATCCTCGGCAACCATGAATAAATAATTGACGACGTGCTCGGGCTTGCCGCTGAATTTCTTGCGCAACTCAGGGTCCTGCGTTGCCACGCCCACGGGGCAAGTATTCAGATGACACTTACGCATCATGATGCAACCGAGCGTAATCAGTGGCGCGGTAGCGAACCCAAATTCCTCGGCTCCCAGCATCGCGGCGATGACCACGTCGCGGCCCGTCTTGAGTCCACCGTCGGTTTGCAGCGTGACGCGGCTCCGCAGGTCGTTGAGCACCAAAGTCTGGTGCGTTTCGGCGATACCCAATTCCCACGGCAAACCGGCGTATTTGATGCTCGTGAGCGGCGAAGCACCCGTGCCGCCGCCGTCGCCCGAGATCAAAATGTGATCGGCGTAGCCCTTGGCCACCCCTGCGGCGATTGTGCCAACTCCCACTTCGGACACCAACTTCACGCTCACGCGAGCCGCACGGTTGGCGTTCTTGAGGTCGTGAATCAATTGCTTCAGATCTTCGATGGAATAAATATCGTGATGCGGCGGCGGGCTAATCAGACCGACGCCGGGGGTCGAGTAGCGAATCTTCGCGATGTACTCGTCCACCTTCCGGCCGGGGAGCTCGCCCCCTTCGCCCGGTTTGGCACCCTGCGAGATCTTGATCTGCAATTCATCGGCATTGGTGAGATAGTTGATCGTCACGCCAAACCGCCCCGACGCGACTTGTTTGATCGCCGACCGCTTGGAATCGCCGTTGGGGAGCAGCACAAACCGCGCGGGGTCTTCGCCGCCCTCGCCCGTGTTGCTCTTGCCGCCAAGGCGGTTCATCGCGATGGCCAGGCTCTCGTGCGCTTCGGCCGAGATCGAGC
>JBGTEU010000613.1:0-3285 GCA_041747595.1 Bythopirellula sp. | reverse complement strand
GGCACGTTTCGGTACAGTTGGTTCGTGCGACCCTCAGTTGTTCATGTCTCCTCATGAGTTTGCAAAGGAGCTGCTTTCCGGTCAGAGGATTCGCAGGTTCTCGCCATTGACCTGGGCCAATTGGCTTCACCACCTGGCCACAACCACGTTGGTGGAAATCAATCGGGCTCAATGCCTCATCGATACACATAGCCCCGAGTTCCGTCGCTTCTCGGTGGATGTTTCGATACACGGTGCAATCGGGAAGTTCTTTGCCGAAAAAATCAGGGCGGCGGTCTTGTGGGAGCTCTACCTCGCGTGCGGTGAACCCTTCGCGGCACGGGAAGCCGTCAAGCACTATCGCCTCGCCCGCGATGCCTGGGAAATTGCGGTAGATGCATGCCAGGATGTTTACGCTCCCGACATTACGTACGGACCACATTCATGGCTACGAGGTCGATGGGATGATCGGCTGCCTGCAATAGACCGGGACGTATCCGATATGGAGCATCTCGTGACGGATGCCGCGTCTGAAAGTTCAACCGACAGCGCGCTCTACACGTTGCTGGTTGAACAGATCCTGGGCTGGTCGACGCCACAACGGATCACCTGTCGGCACCGTCCTCCAAGTGGGTTTGTACCCGGCGCCGACCTGGACCTGTGGTGCGCTCCGACAGGGGCATCGCGACGGAACGTCCAACTGCATTATCGTCATGTCAACCAGTCTGAAAACTGGCATTGCGTGGACATGAAATGGAATGACGACACGTGTGCAGCCCGCATTCCAGCGTCGTACACGGACTCTCCGTATGCAATTCAGTACTACTTTGAAATAGGCGAACAGACGTACTCGTCATTCTTTCCCGGCTTGATGGATAGCCTTTCCAATGAGCCGTACTTCGTCGTGAGGCGTAACCATCAGCAACCAGATAACCACTAACTCGGCATTGCCGACAACCTGGAGAAATAGCATGAAACAGCTACTGAAGCCTGTGTGTGCGAGCTTGATGCTCGTACTCGTTGTATCGACTGCTCGAGCAGAAACCTTGCGTCTTATGACATGGGGTGGATACGCACCCGACGAGGTGATTGAACTGTTCGAGAAGCAGTACCCGGACATAAACGTAGAGGTGACTTTCTCGAACAACGAGGAGATGGTCGCCAAACTTCGCGCCACGGGCGGAGACGGATTTGATCTGGCTCAACCAAGCATGTCGCGAATCAAGGCCGCACAGATCGAGTACGGAATTTACAAGCCGCTTGACCTGTCAAGGATCGATACTTCCGTATTCGAGCCCGGCATGTTGGATGCGGTGATGCTCAACGCGACTCTGGATGGAAAGACCTACTCGGTTCCTCATCTTTGGGGCACACAAGGTTTGATCGTAGACATCTCGAAGGCGCCCGAGGTCGAACGCTGGAGTGATCTTTGCGATCCGCAGTACAAGGGTCGTGTATCGATGCGCCTGAAGCGAGCACTCTTGCTGGGTTTTGCCTTTGACATGGGTCATGATCCCTTCGCGGCCTACGAAAACCCTGATGAGTACCAGAAGATCCTTGACGAGGTGACCGACACGCTCATTTCTTGCAAGGAGAATGTCAAGACCTACTGGACCGGCGGCGATGAGCTGTCGAACCTGATACTGTCGGGAGAAGTGGTCGTATCTGATGCATGGGATTCAACCGCTTTCAAGCTTTACGGAGAGAACAGCAACATCGTATTCAGACCAACACAGACCGGTGCGTTGGCCTGGGTCGATACGTTTACCATTCCAGCAAAAGGTGCGGCGGATGATGCCGCGTACAAGTGGATCAACTTCGTGATGCAACCAGAGATCGTGACGATGATCTCTGCTTCATCCGGTGCCATCAGTGCGGTAAAAGGTGGTAGTGATCTTCTGCCGGAAGAAGCGAAAGCTGCTGTCAAGGCGGCCTTTGACGAAGAAGCCATCGCAAAGCTGAAGTTCATGCCGAGTGTGCCCGCGGGGATTGAGGATATGGAAGGCAGAATGCTTGATCGTATCAAGGCAGCGTCGAACTAGGGCGGCTGTTGTCTATTGGACTATTGCGCGCCATGTCACACGGCGCGCAATAGGTAGACTCATGGATGAGGGGGGAACGATGAAGCGTCCTCTCCCCGACCCCTTCCGCCGCGCCTGTCATGCACCCTCGCGCGACTCTGGTCGCGCCTTAGGTTGTCGTTGCTCATTGCCCCATCCGCGCTTCTGCACTAGATTCAATGGCCGGTTTTCCTATCAACTGAATCTATCAAGCGACCGCGGGCATGGTCGCGTGAGGTTCTTGGACCTGGGGTTCGTCCGACATGCATATTGATCAGATCAGGACGTTTCTCGAAGTGGTGGCGACCGGTAACTTTCACAAAGCGGCCGAGAATCTGAACGTTACACAGTCCACCGTAAGCGCTCGTATTCGCACCCTGGAAACCGAGCTTGGCCGCCCGCTCTTTGCGCGCAGCCACGCCGGCTCCCTGTTGACACCATCCGGAGAACGCCTGGTTCGTTACGCCACCAGCATGAGGCGTCTGTGGCAACGGGCGAAGCAGGATATTGCGTTACCAGAACCTTATGATGCGTCTATCAGTCTCGGGGTCGCGACAAGTCTTTGGGACCAGCTCGAACTGCAGTGGGTGAACTGGATGCGTCGCGAGGCGCCGACCGTTGCCGTCAACGTGGAAGCCGACTACTCCCCCGGCCTGATGCGGCACTTGCGCGACGGGGTGCTCGACATCGGTGTCATGTACGAGCCGCAAAAATCACAGGGATTGGTGATCGAGGAGTTTCTGCAAGAGCGACTGTTTCTGCTCACAACACACGGGACCTGCGATGTGACGGATCAATCCTGGCGCGCGGGCTACGCGCTGGTTGATTGGGGCGAGCAGTTCAAGCGGGATCACGACACCGCATTTCCGGATCTCGTTCCCGAGTTGTCGGTGGGGCTTGGGTCCATCGCCGTCCGATATATCCTGGAGTATGGTGGAAGCGCCTATCTTCCGATTCGGATGGTCATTCCCCAGTTGCGCGATGGTTTGCTTTATCCCGTCAAGAGTGCTCCCAGCTTCGAAAGGATGGGTTGTATCGTGTATAGCAACTCCCCCGCCGATCCGGACTTGCTGAAGCTTGGATTGAACGGTTTGTACGAAGCGACTCGCAGCATAGAAGCGCAAACTTCCACGCTGATGGCAGTGGTTCTGGCGCAATGAAAAGGTTGCCAGCGGCCTCGTGGTTACGTTAATTGCAATGCACGAGTTCCAGCTTCTCGTGATCTCCGATTTTGGTTCAAGGGTAC
>JBGTEU010000612.1:0-3204 GCA_041747595.1 Bythopirellula sp. | reverse complement strand
AATTACAACTATTCTCAAGGGTATAGAACGACCATCTTTTAAGGTGGACACTGAACGCAACTCCAGTCGAGGGACCCGCGGCTGATATAATTCTTGCTTCATTTCCCCTCCCGTTTTGAGAGGAATAGCGGCCTTTTTCCTGCCTTTTTCCGAAATTCTGTCCAAAAACGGCTCGCCTCCTGGGTTAAAAGCATTGGAAACAAGATCTCAGGTCCGTTCTATCCCTTCCTTTGGAAGGTTCCGCTTGTCTGAGTTTTCTTGTTTGCAGTGATTTGGGCGCGGCAAGAGACATTCAGTCGCGCGAACCAGCTTTTCTACTAGTTCCGGGAGGTGGGTCTAATGAGCTTTAAACGCAGTGCCGCGCTGGGGTTGGTCACTCTGGCGGCGGTCGTCTTTGTGGCGGGTAATGCCCTGGCGGCAGTCATAGGAACGGACAACGCGAGTGCCGCCGCCTACGACGATGGCTGGACCGAGGGCGACGATGGTTTCATTACCGGCGATGGAGCCTTTGGACAGTGGTTTATGCCGGGCGATAGCGCAACACACGGACATGAGATCGGCGATTCCACTCAGGTGGCCGGCGGTTCGGGTGCGAATATCAACTCGTCGGGCAAGTCGTTTCGCATGTGGGCACACAACGGTGACTACACCGATGCGTACCGTTTCCTCGATCCCGATGGTTTGAGCATGGGCCAGACGTTTTCGCTGGATCTGGCAGTCAATTTCCGCGGAGGCTTTAAGGGCATGGACTTGCGCGGAGCGAGCGGTGGTGATCCCACGATCTTCAACTTCAACATTGGGGGCGACGACTATAATGTCGCAAACGCCGCGACTGGCAATGGAAGCATCGGCAACGCCTACTCGAATAACACCGCGTTTCACCTGTCGTTTACGCAGACGTCGCTAGCAGGGGGCACTTGGAGCATTACTCGAACGGGGGGCGTCAATGATTTCGATACCGGCACCTACTTGGGCGTCGCGCGCAGCATCAAGCTTTACATTGGTGGACAGGGATCCGCTCCTGAGGATGATTTGTATGTCAATAATCTGAGCATCATTCCTGAACCCAGCTGTTTGGCGCTCATCGGTATGGGTTGCAGTACCCTGGCATTCTGGCGGCGCAAATAGCGGCCTTAAAAAAGTATTGCCCGGCACGAGTATTTATAGAGAAGTGCATCCGCGCAGGTGAGGCATTGGCCCAGTGACAGTTAGGCCAAGCCCGCCGCGTGGATTGCACATGGTTAGTCGGATTCGCTGCGGAGTTTCCGACTTGGACGCTCTTCATTCAGCGGAAGTGCCAATGCGGCAGGTAACGAGCTGCCGCGGCGCATCGTCACGCAAATTAGGGAGGCTTTTCCAGATGACTGCACGAACTTGGTTCTGTGTCTGGCACGTTTTTGCATGCTACGCCCTAGGAGGCTCGCTGCTGAGTAGCGAGGCACGAGCCGTTGTCGGAGAAGACAACTCGCTCAGCTCGGCATATGCCAATGGATGGACGGACGGCTCAAATGGTGGAACGGGATTCGCACCCTGGCAGTTGGTCGCGGAGGCAACATCTAACGGCTTCGCAGGCTTCTTTTTGCCAACTTCGCCCGGAAGTGGTGTCGACAACGCGGGGCAGCCCACCGCCGCTGACGGCAGCGCGTGGGCCAGCTATGCGAACAAGGGTGACGGCATCGATCAAGCCACGGCCTACCGGGGCTTCGGAACGTCCCTGAATGGGTCGGGCGATGAGTTCACGGTGACGCTTGAGAATGGCTTCGTTAATGGCATCGCGGGAGTGGCGCTGCGGAATGGCAATGTCACTACCACAGCCTCCGATTTTGCCACGGATGCCCGGTTACAAGTCTATTTTCGTGGCGCGGAGAATAATTACTTCATAACGGATGCGGATGGCGAGTTCGACACCGGCGTGCCCCACTCGTTCTTCGGAATCAAGACCAATGTTCGACTCACGGGTGCCAACACCTACGATATTGACATTCTCCGCTACGATGAGCCCAACGATGCCACGCCGATGGTAACCACCTTTATGGGTCGCACGCTTGCGGGCAGTGGCAGCATCGACTCCTTGGCTCTCTATCAACAGGACTCGGAGACCCAAAGCGACGCCTTCTTTAACAAGCTCGTTTACACAACCGCGGGTGGCAGCGGCGCGGACGACGCGTCGGACTTCGAGTACAGCTTCGGCTGGGATTTTGGCGTCAACGGCGGATTCGGCTTCGGGCCTTGGGAAATGGCTTCGGAAACTGACGGCGGCTTTGCCGGGCAGTTCGTGCAGGGCAATCCGGACAACGGCGTCGACAACATCGGCACGAGCGGCGGAGCCTCGGTCCAACCTGACGGAACGGTGTGGGCTTCCTACGCCAATAAGGGAAACTTTGCCGACAAGTCGGTCCAGTTCCGCGACTTTTTGAGCCCACTCGCTGCTGCCGGCGATACGTTTTCGGTTTCTTTCGAGCACGGCTTTATTGATCCCTCGGGCAAGGTAGGCATTTCACTCCGCGACCGCGCCGTTGAATCGTTTGCCGAAACCGTGGAAGACTTCGCGGATGAAGCGCTCTTCCAGTTTTTCTTCGAGGGCGGCGACGACACTTACACGCTGGTGGATGCCAACGGTGAAGTCGACACGGGTGTGGGTTTCTCGTTCTGGGGGATCGACCTCGACCTGACGCTCACCAGCGCCACGACCTACAACCTGGCGATCACGCGCTACGGCACGGCCAACGACCCCGCCCCCGAAGTAACGAACCTTACGGGGCTCACTTTCGCCGAAACCATGGGTAACGGCACGATCGAATCGCTCGCTTTTTTCAACATCGATGCTCCCACTCAGAGCGACGTTTACTTCAACAACCTTGGTTACGTGGCGCTTGAAGGCACGGCCGGCGATTTTGATGGCGACGGTGATGTCGACGGGCGTGACTTCCTGGTTTGGCAGCGCAATCCGAGCGTGGGGAACCTTGCTGACTGGCAGGCCAACTATGGAATGGGCAACCTGGTAGCTGTCGTGCGCGCAGTGCCTGAGCCCGCTAGCACGGTGCTGTTTTCTATTGCCGGCGCGATGTGGGTTTTCAAAAGAAGCCGTTGATTGGGGTAAAGGAGCTTTGAGAGAGAAATGTCGCAAGGCTTTAAACACTGGCGTAGTGCCGGTTTTACCCTAGTGGAGTTGTTGGTGGTGATCGCCATCATCGGGGTGTTGGT
>JBGTEU010000611.1:0-1947 GCA_041747595.1 Bythopirellula sp. | reverse complement strand
CTTCGACTTGCACGTTGACGTGATCGCCGGCGTCTTCGAGGGCGACGACTTTCGTGCCGAGCATGATTTTTTCGAAGAGTGTTTCCAGCCGTTTGTGCAGCGGCTTCACCAAATCCCGATCCGCACCGGGCAGTAGGCCGTCAGTGAGCTCAACAACCGACACCTTGGAGCCGAGCTCCGCGTAGACGGTTCCCATTTCCAGGCCGATATAGCCGCCGCCGATGACCAGCAGCGTCTTGGGGATTTCTTCGAGTTGAAGCGCGGCGGTGGAATCCATCACCCGCGGCGAGCCGATGTTGAACATCTTGGGAACCGCCGGCACGCTGCCGGTGGCGACAATGCAGTGGTCGAACGTAAGTCGCTCGTTTTCGTAGGTGGCGGGAGTGCCCCCTTCGAGTTGCAGCGTTTGCGAATCGACGAAAATTCCGCGGGCGTGGATCACCTTGACATTCCGCCGTTTCGCGAGTTGTGCAAGTCCCCCCGCGAGCTGATCGAGCACCTTATCCTTGCGTGCTCGCAAAGCATCAAGATTCAGCTTGGGGGAGCCGAAAGTGACGCCCCATTCTTCCATGTCACGGGCTCCGCCAATCACCTTGGCGACGTGCAGCAGGGCCTTTGAGGGGATGCAACCCCGCAGCATGCAGGTCCCCCCCAGCCGCGAATCGGCCTCGACGATGGTTGCCTGGAGCCCCAGATCCGCAGCCATAAACGCCGCCGCGTACCCGCCGGGACCCCCACCCAAAACGACAACTTGAGAATGCATCGAAACCGTTATTCCGCTTGGTGATAGTGTCTGGCGGGACCGAGCCGTGAAGAAACTCCTAGTTTACCGGATCGGGGCGTTCTCACAATGCCTACAGAGTGTGCGGAAGAGCATTGAAACGGCCAAAAACTGCAAGAACTGGAGTCTTGTTTAGCCGCGCCACGAAGCGCCAGCGCAGTGAAGCGGTGGGCTAATAGTTGGACCCTCACCCTCCAGACCGAGTTCAACCCAGTCAGCGGACAACGCCCGCAAGACTGCCGTCAATATATTCGCCCCAGAATTGTCTTGCTTCCAGCGGCAATCCGGCTTCATAATGAGCAGCGGAACAAAACCTTTTCTTGGTTTGAAAGGAGCAGAGATAATGAGGTCATCTCGATGTCTGGTATTGTGCGCGCTTCTTGCGATTTCACTATGTGCTTTGTCGCCGAGCGAAGCGGCGACGCCGAAGCCAATCTTTTTGTCGATACAGGACAGATTGCGCCCCGACGGAACGTCATACTTCGATTTGTCTGCAGATGTCTGGTTCACTATTCCCGGCAGCCGAGTTCAGCAGTTGATTGCACCTAGTGGCTCGCTGTTTCCCATTGGAACTTTTGACTCGATTCGCTTCGAATCATTCTCAGAGTTGACGGCAGCAATTGTTGGCGGATGGCAATTCAAAACTGCACCTTCGTCGGATCCTCTCAACTTCGAACACTATGACTTTAACGTTTCGTCATTTGAACTCGATGATGCGACCGTCCAGCGACCACAAATATTAGAGCCCGTGAATCCGTACGTTGGCGCCGACACGACTTTTCAAATCATTTGGGATCCTCCTAGCAGTAGTTATGGGGCGGGGTCGGCAGGACTTTTTTTCGATAGTGAATTAATCGAGCCTGGCGTTTTGGAGGTTCAGCTAAGAAGTTCAGTTGGAAGTTCAGATGGATATTTTCGTTTTTCGACGTCAATGTCCCAGTCGCTCCCCTCGTTTATCTCGGCGGCAATGCCTTCATCGAGTGATCCGACATACGACGTATTAACTAGGCTTATTTATACAAGGTCAGTCCAGAAGACTTTCTATCCTCGCTTGGTGCCTGAACCTCACGCACTTGTGCTTTTGATCACAGGAGCTTTGTCTACTCTTGCTACGGGGCGGAGTCGTGCACCGGATGGAGTGGCGGTATGAACACGTGAATGGCTGC
>JBGTEU010000610.1:0-6830 GCA_041747595.1 Bythopirellula sp. | reverse complement strand
AGTGGCAGCCGCGTCGAGCGAAGGCGCCGAGGGCGATCAAGCGACTCGCATGCGGCTGGGGCAAGAAGTGCTGTCGCGGCTCAACGACCCGCGGCTCAGCGACGAGCAGCGGGCATTTGTCGTCGCGGAACCCATCGCCAGCTTGGGCCGCGAACTTCGCAATTGGGCTGCTGGGCCGGTCGATTTGGATAAGTTGCTGGTCATCGTGGAACGCTACGAAGCCGATGGCCAGATGCTTTACGGCTCGGCAATTGCTCAGCTCACGCAGCGGATGATGTGGTCGGACGAAACACGTCTTCAAGCCGTCGCCAAGGATCTGCAGCAGCAATTCCGCGGGGCGAACATGCGAATCGCGCTGAGCCACGAAATGTTCAATCGAATGATTCCCCAGCAAAAGAGCGTCACATCTCCGGTGCATGAGCGAATCGCCGGCACGAAGGTGGAAGGGCGTTCGCGGACCACCAGCGAAGTGGACATTCGCTTGTTGCCGACCGACGACGCTTGGCGGATTGGGCTGCGAGCCGAAGGGAAAGTTTATTCCAATACGAGGTCCGATACCTGGCCCGTGAAGGTGCGTAACGCCGCCCGCTATGAATACGAGGCCGAGAAGGTCATCACCATCGGCGAAAACGGCCTGGAAATCGCTCCCACCGAGGCCCGCGCGCGGGGTCGACACGAATTCCTGGGTGCCGAATCGGAATTCGACCGCGTCCCCTTCATGGGCGCGATTTTCCGCAACCTGGCGAAGAAAGAAAATCAAAAGTCCCGACCGAAGGCCATATCGCAGGTGAGATCCAAAGTCGTTCAAAAGGCCGAGACGCGGATGGATAATGAGACGGACCCCAAACTGCACAAGCTGGAAGCCCGCTTCCGCGACAACGTGCTGATGCCGTTCGGGCAGTTGGCCCTCTCCGCCGAACCGGTCGACATGTTCACCACCGCCGATCGCGCTGTGATGCAATTGCGGCTGGCAAATCTCGACCAACTCGCCGCCCACACGCCGCGGCCTTCCGCCCCCGCCGACAGCGTCGTGAGCATGCAATTGCACGAAACGGCCCTCAATAATTCCCTGGCCGGTTTGGACCTCGAAGGCCGCCGGCTCACGTTGCCCGAGTTGCACGAGTTCTTGGCTGAAAAGCTCGGCAATAAAGACGTCGCCCCCGCCGAGGATATTCCCCGCCGCGCCCGCATCGAATTCGCTAAGCACGATGCGATTCACATATCGTTCGCGGAAGATCGGCTGGAGCTGGTGCTCAATTTCCGCGAGTTGGGACATGGCCGCGATAAGATTCAGAATTTCCAAGTCCACGCGTACTATCGGCCTCAAATGGACGGCTTGGCGGTAACGCTCGTCCGCGACGACACGCTGCAATTCTCCGGTCATCATCTGAAAACGGGTGCCCGCGTGGTGCTGCACAGCGTGATGGGCAAACTCTTCTCAAAGGGGCAGCAAATCCCCGTCGTGATGAAATCCCTCGAATCCGACACGCGTTTCGCCGGGCTGATGGTCACGCAACTGGTGATCAACGACGGCTGGATGGCCCTGGCCCTCGGCCCCGCGGCAACGGACCGTCTGGCGTGGCGGACGCCGAACTACTCGCTCGAAACCGCGCTCGTCAAATGATGATCGGTTTGCCTTCCAAAGCCCGGCTGTTTGACGGCGCGCTGTTTCGTTCCCTTGAGTTTCTCATTTCAAGACGGTCAACTTGGTCAAGACGGTCAAGACGGTCAACTTGGCAGCATCGTTTTCAATTTCCTGATTTCCGATCTCTGATTTTTTTGTTTTGGAACGGTGCGAAAAACAGGAATAAACTCCATAAGTAGCCCCCGGGGCCTCTCGTTCGGGCCAATGAATTATTTCGACTTCTGCAGTTTATTAACCACGAATCTAACGAATCGCACGAATTTCGATCTCCTTGTCTGTGACGACAGGGTTCCATTCTTGAATTGCTCCCTTATTAAATAGAGTTTAAGAAAACAGTCTCCTAAGTATGATTCGTGCAGATTCGTGTCATTCGTGGTTCCCAAAAAAACTATTCCCCTCTTCTACCACAAGGCGTGGCACAATTTCTACAAAAAAATGGGGAAGAATTTTTCACGCGGAGACGCAGAGTTCGGGGAGAATTTATTGGCCGGGAGGGATTTTTGCCGCAAAGGACACAGAGAAAAAAAGGCTTAAAACGTCAGGGACTTAGTATGGTAACTGAATGGCTGGCAATGGTGATCCAATCGCCCTACACTCACTAGCAGGCAGCACACCTGAGTTTTCGTTATGGGCCTTCTCGACAAGACCAATCCGCAGGCAACACGTGAGAGCGTCACTCGGCAGGCGATACTCTGGGGCTTGGTCAGCATCGTTGCACTGCTGTTGTACTTTGTCTGGTCGCCTCCGCGAGATCCGCTTTGGCCACTGCTCTTGCCACTCGCGGGATTATTTGGCGCCTTCCTTGGCGGCTTGATGGAATGGCAGTTTGACGACGGTCTCGACTTGTATGAAGTGATGCTTGACGTGGATGATGAATTCGAAGTCGAATTGCCTAAGGAAAAGGAATACGACACAGTGGGCGACCTCTACGAAACGATCCTTATCGCGCAGCGGAAAAAATCAGAAGCCGGGATCGACGAGCTCGATACGTGGAACCGGCTTAAATCGCTGCTTGTTAGGCAACTGGGCGTGAAACCAGAACAGATCGTCCCCACGGCTCGATTCTACATTGATATCAGGATTTAGTGGAAAGAAGCGGTTTTCCCGCCTTGGCCTGTCAGGGCCACCTCCGTCATCGCTGCGCGACCGGCGGTCGCGGCTTTGTGGTCTGTTATTTGGCGTTGCGGCTGGGAAAGAGAATGTCGCGCATTGTGAGTGCGATGAGGGTTGCCGCTAACATCGCGTCGGCGATGGTCCAGGCATTCAGGCGTGCGTGAAACTGTGCCGCAACAGCGAGTGCCGCGAGCGAGACGTACACGCACAGATTCAGCGGCAGCAGCAAAGCGTGGCGGTGCTCGGTGGCGAGGGTGAGCGTTGCTCCGGAGCCGATGAGGGCCATCGCCGCGGCGAGGGGAATTTCGGAAAACAACTGCGCGGCGAGCACCACGGTGAGACCCGCGCCGATGAGGAGCGGTCCGCGTTGATCGGCGGCGATATGCGGGAATGGAAGTGCGCGGGGCATCATTCCATTGTGATTGGGATTATGCCCGCGCCAATTGTTTTGCCGCGAAGCCGCAAGCGATTGGTTAACCGCCCACGGATGTGGAACTCGGGTCGGCACCCGTTTCGGGGAGTTTCACCGAGCGGCGGGGTTCGCTGTCGGTGCCGGGGACGATCATCGGGCTCGGCGAATTTTCTTCGATGATTTTGGTGAGTGTTTCTGAGTCGATCACTTCCTGCTTCATCAATTCTTCGGAGATCGAATCGAGTGCGGCACGGCGTTTGGCCAGGATGTGGCGCACGCGGTCGAGGCCCTCGTCGATAATCCGTTTGACTTCTTCGTCGATCTCGCGGGCGGTTTGCTCACTGTGGCTCGACATGCGGCCATCGCCGCCACCCGCAGCCAGAAACGGGCTGCGATGACTCTCACGGAAATTGACGCGGCCCAAGCGGCTCATGCCGAAATCCATGACCATGCTGCGGGCGATTTCGGTGCCCCGTTCCAAATCGTTTTGTGCTCCCGACGAGATGTCGGCGAAGACCATTTCCTCGGCGACCGTTCCGGCGAGTAAAACTTGGATGCGGCTTTCGAGTTCCCCCTGCGTCATCAGGAAGCGATCTTGCTCGGGGCGTTGCATCGTGTAGCCGAGTGCCGCGAGGCCACGGGGAATGATCGAGACTTTGTGAACGGGGTCGGTGTTGGGAAGCGAGTAAGCCACGAGCGCGTGCCCCGCTTCGTGGAAGGCGACGCGGAGCTTTTCGTCTTCCTGCATGATTCGCTGTTTCTTTTCGAGGCCGGCGCTGGAGCGCTCGACGGCTTCGTTGAGTTCGATCATGCCGACGGCTTTCTTGCCGTTGCGGGCCGCCAGCAGCGCGGCTTCGTTGACGATGTTGGCGAGATCGGCACCGACGAAACCGCTGGTGATCGCGGCGACCTGTTTGACCTTCACGTCCTCGGCGACTTTGATGTTCTTGAGGTGAACTTCCAGAATATCTTCGCGGCCGGCGACGTCGGGACGATCCACGAGTACGTGCCGATCAAAACGCCCTGGACGCAACAGCGCGGGATCGAGGGTTTCGGGCCGGTTGGTGGCGGCCATCACGATCACGCCGCTGTTGGAGTTGAAACCGTCCATTTCGACCAAAAGCGCGTTGAGCGTTTGTTCGCGTTCGTCGTGCCCGCCGATCTGCCCGCTGCCACGGGTCTTGCCAAGGGCGTCGAGCTCGTCGATGAAGATAATGCACGGCGCACGTTGCTCGGCTTGGCTGAACATATCGCGCACTCGAGCCGCACCGACGCCGACGAACATTTCGACGAAGTCGGATCCGCTCAAACTGAAAAAGGGGACGCCCGCTTCGCCGGCGACGGCCTTGGCGAGCAAGGTCTTGCCGGTTCCTGGGGGACCGACGAGCAAAACGCCCTTGGGAATGCGGCCGCCGAGGCGTTGGTAGCGATCGGGGTTCTTGAGAAAATCAACGACTTCGCGGAGCTCGTCGACCGCTTCCTCGACGCCGGCGACGTCGTCGAAGGTGACTTCGATATCTTCTTGGGCGTAGAGTTTCGCGCGGCTGCGGCCAAAGGCCATCGGCGAACCGGCTCCCCCCATGCGGCGCATCATCACCACCATCAACACGATCAACAGACCCATGACGGTGAGCGGAAGTAAGTAGCCCAACAGCGGACTGGGAGACTCGGCCAGTGAGTGATCGATGTCATGCTCGTGAAGCAACTCGAGGAGAAGTTGCTCGTTCGGCAAGCGATAAGTGACGAACTTTGTGGGACGGGGTCCTTTGATGACCGGTTCGCCGTCGGCCTTTGCGTTTTGCTCTTCGTTAAGGTCGCCGTTGACGACTTCCATCATCACCGTGCCGGTGACCTCCGTGCTGCTCACCTTGAGGTCTTTAAGGCCTGATAGCTTGAGCTCGCGGGACACGGTGGAGAGGGTGTCTTCGATGACGATGTAGTTGTTCTCTAAATCTTGCTTGTTGTCGGTGGCGACAATCAGCTTCGCAAGATCACTCCACTTGATGGTTAGACGGCTCTGGCCGTTCCAAATGGTGCCCAACAGGAGCAAGAGTGCCATCAGGCCGAGCACGTACCAAACGAGATTGCTGGCGGGTGTGTTGGGCTTTTTTTCGGGGGCTTTGGGGGGATCGGGAGTTTCTTCCATCGCGTGCTTCTCTGTTGGGTTCGCTCAGCGACTGAGTTGGCAAAAATAACCAGGAATGGCTGAGGGGAGACTTAATTCATCCTAAGTCAGCACCCTCCAAAAAACAACGAAACTTCTGGGGCGCATTCACCTTACGGCAACCTTCCGGGTTGTGACAACCCGCCGCAAGACCTAGAATACTAGGCTCAAATTCTCTCCGCGGCGACTCCTGTGCGGCGGACAATTCCTTAATTCCCATTATCCGTATCTTCGCTACGCTCGCTACAAACCGCAGGTGCGGTGGAAACTTTGTCTCAGGCGGCGCTTCGGCGGAAATCTGAATGCCAGAATCACCCAAACAAATTGTCGTCTTGGGTTCCACGGGGAGCATCGGCACGAATGCCCTCGCCGTGGTGGCGGCAAGTGAGGGACGGTTGCAGGTGATCGCCCTGTCGGCCCATTCGAAATTCGAGCAGCTTGTGGCCCAGGCCCGCGAGTTTCGCCCCCGCTGGGTCGTGGCGACCAACGAACGAACGGCGGCCAATTTCGATTGGTCGGAGTTGCCCGTGGAAACGGAACTCTTGATTGGTGCCGAAGCGCTCAACAAAATGGTCGCCGATCCGGCGGTCGACGTAGTGCTCGCGGCGATCGTGGGCCGCGCGGGACTCGAAAGCACCTGGGCCGCGCTGGACGCCAAGAAAACGGTGGCCTTGGCGAACAAAGAAACGCTGGTGATGGCCGGGCCGCTGGTGATGCAACTCGCCCGCGAGCGGCAAGCCACACTGCTCCCGGTCGACAGCGAGCACAGTGCGATTTTCCAAGCCCTGCAAGCCGGCAAACACAGCGAGATTCAGCGGCTGGTGCTGACTGCTAGCGGCGGGCCGTTTCGCCACTTGACTTCGGAACAACTCAAGCAGGTGACCGTTGCCGAGGCTTTGGAACATCCCGTGTGGGACATGGGGCCTAAAATTACCGTGGATTCGGCGACCATGATGAACAAGGCCCTGGAAATTGTCGAAGCGCGTTGGTTGTTCGGCGTCGAGGCGGAGCAAATTCAAGTCGTGATTCATCCGCAATCGATTGTCCATTCGCTCGTGGAATTTCGCGATGGTTCGGTGATTGCTCAAATGAGTCCCCCCGACATGCGATTGCCTATTCACTATGCACTGCACTATCCGGAACGGACGGCGAGCGTGGCGGAGCGGATGGATTGGCAAACGGCGTTTACGCTCGAGTTTTATCCGCCCGATTTGGATCGCTATCCCGCTTTGAAGCTTGGTCACGAATGCGCCGCGGCGGGGGGTAGCTCCGGCGCGGTGCTTAACGCAGCCAACGAAGCTGCGGTTGGGTCTTTCCTGGCCGGTGAGCTACACTTTACAGAAATCGTGCCGGCTTGCCGGAGCGTCTTGGAATCTCACAATTTTGAATCGAATCCCACACTCAGCCAACTGATCGAACTCGATCGTTGGGCTCGAGAGGAGGTTACGCATTGGGTATTTGCTTGATTGCCGCCACATCCCCGTTCGAATGGCTGT
>JBGTEU010000609.1:0-3350 GCA_041747595.1 Bythopirellula sp. | reverse complement strand
GCCACCTTGGCCCGTCGCGCAACGTCGCTGCAGTAAGCGGCAAGGTCGCTGGCAACTGCATTGGGTTGTTCGATGGTAGACATGGCAATTCTCAGACTAGCGGCTCCTCAGGAGCGAGTCGCGAACGAACTTTATCCCCGTAAGTATCGTTAATAATTCACCTTGGGTCAACGTCGGTGACGACCTGCCGACTCGGTGATCAGCCGCATTTAAAGCAGTTTTCATGACTCTGCTAGCTCCAAATGCCGGCCATCGAGTCCCCCCGTGGCAGCAAACGCCAGCAACGCCTCACGGACTGGACGCACATCGTGAACTCGAACAATTTGGACACCCTGCCGGGCGAGCGACAAGGCACTCCCCACGGTCGTGGCCGTACGATCACGCTCCGTATCACCAATGATCTTGGCTAAAAAACCCTTACGGGAGTGCCCCACGAGCAGGGGGCAACCCAGGCTATGAAACCGCCAGCAGTTGGCCATCAAGGTGAGATTGTGCTGGTGCGACTTGCCAAAACCGATACCGGGATCGAGGCAAATCCGCTCCGCGGAAATTCCCGCCGCCAGCAGTGCGTCGCGGCGGCTTGCAAGATAGGCGCCGATTTCCGCGAAGACGTCGCCATAGCGGGGATTGTCTTGCATCGTCTGCGGCGTGCCTTGCATGTGCATCGCACACACGGCTGCCCCAGACTGGCTCGCCAAGGGCAACATCGCCGGATCGCCATTCAGGCCGGTGACGTCGTTAATAATCTCCACCCCCGCGGCAAGTGCCGCCTCGGCCACCGTGGCTTTACTCGTGTCAATCGAAATCGGCACCGTAACCGCTGCAGCTAACGCTTCGATCACCGGTAATACCCGGCGAAGTTCTTCGTCGGCTGAAACCTGTTCCCCATAGGGCCGGGTACTTTCGCCACCGATGTCGAGCATATCCGCCCCGTCGGCAACGAGTCGCAATGCGTGTTCCACGGCCACTTGGGGATCGAGAAATTGCCCCCCGTCGGAAAAACTATCGGGAGTGACATTGACGATCCCCATCACGAGTGGTAACTGCCCAAAATGCAATTCCCGCGTGCGAAGTCGCCAGCGCGTGGCACGCTGCGGATAGCGCTCGCTTAGGGTGGTTTCAACAAAGTTCATTCCACTGAGCTTAACAGGCTGCAAGTGCCAATTGCAAATTGATAATTTTCAATTTGCAATGTCACTACCACTGTTCTTCCATAGTCGAGACGATCTGCTGTGCTAGCCGTTCGATGGCTTGCTGCTGCGAAGTGGCGATCGACTGCCCTCCCTCGGCGATCATCGCGGCCGTTTGATTGAAGGGCAACAATTCCGGCGGCAAAATCAGCGTGGTTGGCAAACGCAGTGGCTCGCGGCGCCGGTTGAGCCAAGTCACCTCGGCCACCATGTTAAGCTCCAACACACGGGGATCGTCGTTGGCGTTTTCCACGATGACGCGTTTGGTATCGCTGACCAACCGGGTAGCAAGAATGCTGTCGGCCTCGGGCGTGCCGACGACTTTGAACGGTGTTTTTAGTTCGATTTCCTTCGCGACGGCTTCGGAGAGTCGTTCACCCAGATCACGGCGGAAACTATCCGATTCGATCATCGGCACGTAAACCGTCTGTACGTCGGGGGCGTAAAGCGAGTCGCTCCCCATGCGGTAGGAAGCACAGCCGGACAGCGAAGCCGCACTCACCGCCAGTAGCGCGAGCCACTTGCAACCGTTAACGCGTGACGGTGTTGCCATCGGTCAGCCCACCCTCGGGTTGCGGTCGATTGGCCACTTCGATTTGACTCTCGGGGGCCAACAGTGGGACCTGCTGCAAAGTCTTACGCTCGGCGTTTTCAGGAAATATATTGAGAAACCAACCAACTTTGCTTTCAGGATGATCCGGCTCACCTACCAGTTGTTCGTAACGCTCGCGAGCCTTGGTGCCCAATGTGGAAGTGGGATACTCCCTCGCGATCTTGGCGTAATAGTGCTTGGCACTGATATAATGCTTTGTGTCGTCGTAGTACTGGGCCACCGCATAGTCGCGCTCGGCGAGTGCCTCGTTAAGCTGCGCGAGCTGCGTATTGAGCCGGTCCCGTTCTTCGTTGGAAAGTTGTCCGGCAAACTGTTGCTTGAGCTGCTTCACCAATTTCTTGGCTTCTTCGAGAGGCGTGCCGTCGTAGTTGGGGCCTTGGTATTTGCGAATCTTGCACTGCAGACCCAGGATGTGGGCTTCAAACTGGTGTTCGCTCTGCGGATATTCTTGCCTTAAGAGTTGGTACTGCTCGTCGGCATCGTTGTAACGGCCCCGCAGGAAAAACGAATTGGCCGAAGCCATAATCGCGTCGTCGGCCAGTGGGCCGGTGGGGTCCTTGAGGCGGATAGTTTCGTAGGTCTTGATCGCGTTTCCCAGGGTGTCGAACCAGGGTCGCGTGCCGTCCATGAAATTCGGCGTCGTCACCCAGTGGGGCTCGTAGGCGTGATGCTTTTCCCAATAGCGGGCGATGTCGAACTGTCGCCGCACGACTTTGTCCAGATGCTGCGAATTGGGATATTTGTCCAAGAGGGCACTGTACTTGGCGGACGCCTTGGAATACTCATCTGCATAGAAATAGCTCTCGGCGAGGTAAAATAAACCGTCTTGTTCGAGCTCGCCATTTTCGTCGCGGGCCAATGCTTCCTTGAACTTTTTCGCCGCCTTGGCATATTCCTGGCGACGAAAGAGATCCTCGCCCTCGGTGTATGCCTGTTTGGCAACCTGTTGATCGGGACCCATGCCAAACTTGCCCTTCACGTCGTCAACCGTCTCGATCACCTTGGCATCGTGCAACAAGCCGTGATCCTTGGAGGGCTTCACGACCTTGGCGACCTTGTCCTCAATCGGGCGGCCCTCTTGGTCGAAGTAGCCGGCAAAACCTTCCACTCGAAAACCTTCACCCGGGACAAATTCCGCTTTTTTCTTGTGTTTTTTCCACCAAGCCTTGGTGCCCACTTCCTTGGGATCGCCCGCAGAAGAGGAAGGCAGCCAACTCTTGGGGTTCCAGTCGATACTCGCGCAGGGCGGCGACATGAACGCCAGGGCGGTCCAGAGCACCAGAATTATCCGGACGGTTTTGCTGAGCATGCTGCGAGATTTCGTGTGAGATTCAGCAATCCGGCCACGAAATGCGCGCAGCCGGAGGTCAAACGACGCGGAACCGTACAGGCCGCCGCGAGGTTGGGTCAAGGTCTTTTCAGCGCTGCGGGCGACGAGCTGACAGCTAGCAATTTTTGGCTGCCTTTTGGAGTTATAGCTCTTGGCCCTTTTGGAACGTTTTCGGAAATTTCGATTTTGGTGCCAAAAGTCCTCTGTTTTGGAACGA
>JBGTEU010000608.1:0-1716 GCA_041747595.1 Bythopirellula sp. | reverse complement strand
ACTCCTCGCCATTGACCCAGGGCCTCGACGGCGTTCAGGTCATGAACTGGATGATTCACGATCGTACGTCCGAGCCGAGGAGCTGGCCGGAAGCCATCCTCGGTTCGCTGCACGAGAACTACATGCTCGATCCGATCGACGGCAATTCCGAAGCGGAGTCCCGCACCGAGCAGGAATGGGTCGCATTTCATCACGGGTTGCTTGAGCGCATTGACGCCAAGTGTCGCGCCATGGTCGATCTTGTCCGATCGAACCGGTGGGACCTGTTCGCCGCGAGTTTCTGCGATGCTCACGATATCGGTCATCAAAGTTGGCATTGGCATGATACGGATGCACCCGAACATCCCCGGCAATGGCGTGAACGATACGGAGATCCGGTGCTCGAGTTATACCGTAAACTCGATACCGCAGTTGGCGCGATCGTCAACGCCGCGGGTGCGAATGAAGTGTTTCTGGTGGCCGGTATTGGCATGGGTAGACAAACCACCTGCAATCCCGTGTTTGACCAGATTCTCGGCCACTTGAGCGGACATTCGGGCACTCGCTCGGAATTGCGAAAGTTGCGTCACACAAGACCCTGGTTCGATGTCCCGCACAACATGAACTCGGGTGCGCTTCGCATCAACCTCAAGGGTCGCGAGAGAAACGGCGTCGTCCAACCTAATGACTACGACTCGACCTGTGATTTCCTTATTGAGTCCCTCAATGGCGTCACGGATACCGCCACAGGCCTGCCCGTCGTCGCCGACGTGGCACGGGTCCGTCGCGATTTCCCCGGCCCATTTACAGACCAGTTGCCGGACTTGATGGTGATTTGGCAGCGGGAGCATCGCGTCAGCGCGGTGAATGTTCCGGGTATGGGCACACTCGATGTGGTGCCCGAGGTCCTGGTGGAGTCACGCTCGGGCGATCACACACCGAATGCCCTGTTCGTTTCCAGCGCGCACTACGAGAGCGAACAGCCCGTCATAGCCACGGAAGCGATCGCCCCCACTATTGGACGATCGATTGGTATCTCGATACCGGGTGCGGAGAAGTCGCCATTGAAGCCGGCGTGGCACGACAGTATCCACAAGTCGAACTAATTCTTCATTCGGCTGTTGGTGATTCCAAGAGACACAGTTGCATCAAATTTTCCCGCGACAACGGTGTATCGAGGATACGCGCGCAGCGTAGCAGTTGGCATTCCGGGGAGGAGGACCGGAGATTCAACGTTTTTAGGATCAGGTGTGACTGGATCACCGAATCCCGCGTCTACTTGTACGAGGTGTCGCTTGACACGTGTAAATATGTAAACTTGGACAAACCACGGTTTTCCGAGTAGCCGTTTCCTTTGGTGGGTTAGGCACGCCCCCAATTCTTCAACTGGATACGGATCTCCCATACCTCAACACAACCTCCTTGCCTTACCCGGCATACCTTTGCAAACTGGTCAGGCGGCGCAGAGAAGAGTGGCTGGGAGAAAACTGATAGGTTTCGCTAGCCTGCTTTTGGGAGTTTCTGATCGACTAGCCTACAAACCTTTGATCTTCGGGCGTCGCGGGGGACGTGCTGGATTCGCCAGCCCTCATCTGATCTACGAAATTAAAAAGGAATTCGATCATCTGCTGGGATGCCTTGACCGCAGCCTCTACATCAAGAGCAGCGACCGCTCGCAGTATGGCCGAATGTGTACTCGCACTCGGTTTCGAAAAGATGGAGAAAGGTGCGCTCGGC
>JBGTEU010000607.1:0-1571 GCA_041747595.1 Bythopirellula sp. | reverse complement strand
TCGGTACACTGGGCGGAGAGAATTGTCGCGATCAGCAACTGAAACGGCGTCTGATGCACGAGGGCACACTCGACGTCGGGAAAATCCTTTTTAAGCTGCTTGACGATCTTCGCGGCGTGCCGCTTGAGTTCGGCCGAAGGGGGCGTGGCAGATTTGGCATTTTCGGCCCTCGGTTTCTTCGAGGCCGTCGCCCCGTTTCTCGATGTGGGAACAGCTGCCGTGGCCTTGATAGCGCGTTTGGGGGGCATGGCAATCGGCGATTGATGTGATCCTGCGGAATTCCCGGTCATTGTGACCAACCGACAGGGGGTGTCAAGGCGCGCCCCGACTCGCTTGTTGCATGGTTGGCCCCGGCGGCGGGGCTTGTCTATAATCCCCGTAGCAGCCCGCCTGAATTCGCACTGAGAACATTATGTCCACCGACGGCGAAAGTTATGATCCGCTTTATTTGGCGGGTATCGAGCATTTCAACGTCTGCGATTTTTTTGAAGCCCACGAAACCTGGGAAGAGTTGTGGACGGAGTATCGTGGCCCGGCCCGTAAATTTTATCAGGGCCTAATTCAAGTCGCCGTGGCGCTGCACCATTTTGGCAACGGCAATATCCGCGGGGCCAAAAAGGTGTATCATTCGAGCCTCAGTTATCTGACGGAATACTTGCCCGCCTACGAGGGTCTCGATCTGCAAGCGTTTCTCGCGCAATACGAGCGCTGCTTTGCCGAAGTGCTGGCCAACGAGGAAGAATTTCCCCGCCTCGAGATCGAGCCCGATTTGATTCCCGAAATTCATTTGCAGTCGGCAGCGACCGACGTTTAACGAAATATCATTTCTCATTCGGAAAGTTGTGAGCGACATGGTCCCCTGGAATGCCGAAGATTTGATTTTTGACGAAACCCGCTTCAAAGGCGTGGCCCGGCTGTTTCCGCTGCCCGACCTGATCATGTTCCCGCATGTGATGCAGCCTCTGCATATTTTCGAGCCGCGGTATCGCGAACTTTTGAACGACGCGCTCGATAGCGACGGCTTGATCGCGATGTGCATGTTGGCCCCCGGCTGGGAAGCCGATTACGAAGGCCGTCCGCCGCTCTTGCCGCACGCGTGTTTGGGGAAAGTCGTGACGCATCAACGCACGAAAAATGGCGAGTATAACATTTTGCTGTTGGGCATGCGGCGTGTTCGCATCGACCGCGAGTTACCCCCCCAACGGTCTTTCCGCCAGGCCGAAGTGACGCTGCTCGACGATTTTTGCATGACGAGCAACGACGAGAAACGTCCCGCCTTGCAAGCGGCGCTCACTCAACAGTTCCAAGATTTTCTGCCCAACGGCAAGACCGCCGACGCGGCCTTGCAAGAATTATTGGCGACCGAGATTCCGCTTGGCGTGTTGACCGATCTGGTGAGCTTCGCATTGCCGATGGATTTCAACGAAAAACGCGATCTGCTCGGCGAGTGCGACGTCGACCGTCGGGCGACGATGCTGCTCTCGGCACTCGACAACGCAAATGAGAATCCCAGCTCCCGGCGACCACGGCGACGCTTTAACAAGCTGCCCCCCTTCAGCGCGAATTGAATT
>JBGTEU010000606.1:0-4182 GCA_041747595.1 Bythopirellula sp. | reverse complement strand
ACCGCAAGCGAGTCGCTTGCGGTTTAGCGATTAAACTAACCACAGCGAAGAGGCACCAAGAAATATCTCATCACCGCCTTGGGGAGCTATGGCGACGTCCATCCCAAGGTCGGCTTGGGGGCCGCCCACAAGTCGCGCGGGCATGCCGTGGCCATCATCAGCAATCCCCACTTTCAAAAATTGGTTGAGTCGATGGGGCTCGAGTTTCTCGCGCTCGGTACGGCAGATGAATATCATCAGTTGGCACATCACCTCGATCTCTGGCATTCGTCGCGGGGGCCCCAGATAATCATGCGCTTGATGGCGAGGACGCTGCGGGAACTTTATACCGTCATCGACGCAAACGTCCGCCCGGGCGAAACCATGCTCGCGGCGCACTGCCTCGACTTCGCCAGCCGCATCTATCACGACAAGCATGGCACGCCGATGGCGAGTATCCACTTTGCCCCCATGGGCTTGCGAAGTTTTCATCAATCGCCGCAAATGTTTCGCATGTTGATGCAACCGTGGTTGCCGCCGTGGTTTCGGCGACTGCAATATTGGCTGGCGGACAAAGTGGTCGATTACTTGTTGGCGGGCGAGATCAACGCACTCCGCAAGGAATTGGGTTTGCCGGGGGTGCGGCGCGTGATGCACGAGTGGTATTTCTCGCCGCAGTTGGTGCTCGGATTGTTCCCCGCCTGGTTTGGACCGCCGCAACCCGATTGGCCCCCCAACACCCGAGTCACCGGTTTTCCGTTGTGGGATGAAGCAGTGAACGTGGAGCTCTCGCCAGCGGTGAGTGAATTTCTTCAAGCGGGCACGGCCCCCTTGGTGTTTGCTCCCGGTTCGGCGAACACCGATGCCCAATGGTTTTTCGACGCGGCCGTTGCCGCGTGTCAGAAGTTGGGGCGCCGTGGGATTTTGCTCTCGCGTTATCGCGATCACATTCCCAAAGTGCTCCCCGCCGAGGTGATCCACGCCGAGTTCGTGCCGTTCAGCAAGCTCTTGCCGCTTGCGGCCGGATTCGTGCATCACGGCGGCATCGGCTCTTGCGGCCAAGGGCTAGCGGCGGGGGTGCCACAAATCGTAATGCCGATGGCCTACGACCAACTCGACAATGGCTCGCGGCTCAAGCGTCTGGGAGTGGCCGACATGTTGCCCCGCAAGAAGTTCACCGGAGCGAATCTCGCGGCAGTACTCGAAAAACTGCTCTCCACGCCGAGCGTCCACGAACGCGCCCATCATTGGGCCGCGGAAACGAAACCTCACGATTCGCTCACAGAAACGTGCGTAGAACTGGAGAAACTATCAATCTCCACCTAGCCGGACCCGCAACGCGGTCCGGGATCCCGGACTGCGTTGCAGTACGGCTAGGCGATCAATACCGCACCGCGGATTGCCATTGCTGCACCGTGCGCGTGCCATTGGGTGGGGTGACCAGCGGCGCGGTGACCCCTTGGCTCGCTTGTAGCGACGCAACGCGGGTTTCGATGGCTGGTTGGAACCGATTGATGGCGAGCGAGCGTTGATAATTCGCCAAGGCCTGCATCGTGTCGCCGGTCGACTCGCGCAGCCGCCCCAGCGCGGTGAGCGCCCGGCTGTTGTGCGGATCAATCGTGATCGCTTCTTCCAGTCGGGCCGCGGCTTGGGGCAAGTTGTTCGTTTCTTCAAACACGCGGGCCAGCTCGATCCGCGGATCGGCAAGGTGTGGGCTCCGCGAGGCCCAACCCTCGAGCAATCGATACGCCGCGTCCTGTCGGCCAGTTTCGCCGAGCAGTACGGCGAGTCCGCGATAACACTCGGTGTGATTGGGATCGTAATCCAAGCATTGGTTGTACAACTGCTCGGCTTGTTGCAGGTCGGCGGTTCGGTTGTAGAGCTTGCCGCTTTTGTGCAGCGATGATGCCAGATTGTAATAACCGTTCGCCGATCCGGGGTTGCTGGCGATTGCTTTTTGGAACGTCGTGGCGGCCTGTTGGTAATTACCGTTCTGGTAAAGTCGCACCCCTTCGGAATTGAGCGATTGCGACGTGAAGCCGTTGCAACCGATCTGCAAAGCGAGTGCGCACGCACCGATCCCGCTCAGCAGGGTTTGCCAAGCAAGTGTTTGCCGGAGCTGGAGTTGGTGCATCATGGCTGCCGCACGTCTTGCGCGTTCCTGTCGAACTTCGATTTTCAGATGAGGTTCTGCCGGGTGAAGCGGCTGGCTTTCTTAAAGCCGTTCCGGGGCGGAAAAATAGCAGCCCCGCCCCCACGACGCAACCCAAATGGCGGTTAGTCGGCTTGTGCGGCCTGCCGAGCGGCCGGCTGCTGGCACAGCCGAAAACTCTCGCTAAACCGAACAATCCGCACTAACCGTTACTTCTACGGAAATCGGTTATTTTTCGCACATCGTCCATCTTACCCAGCCGCTATTCCGAAGATTGCTAGCATCTCACCCGAGATTGAGCCCCTGCACTTAGCGACCTGCCCAACAACTGGGTTACCTAACAAGGAGCACTCCCCATGGCCGTAAGAAAAGCAACAGTGACCGCGACCAAGAAGACCAGCCCCGCAAATAAAGCCAAACAGGTTCCTTCCCCCAAGGGACGCATGGGCAAATCAACCAAGTCGACCGGCAACGTCGAGAAGGCCGGCGACAAGGAAGTGACGATTGATCGTCGTCGCGGACCTGACCGCGAAGAAGCGGCAGCCAAAGCGGCCCCCGCCAAATTAGAGCGCCGCGCGAAAGTGCAACGTCGTCGGCAGATCGACCCCACCACCTGCGAGCGCGATTACTCCGACGACGAAGTTCTGTTCATGAATGCCATGGACGAATACAAGCGCACGAGTGGCCGGATGTTTCCGACCTGCAGCGAAGTACTCGAAGTGATTCGCGGCTTAGGTTACGTACGGCTGAGCCCCGCCGAGATCGCGATCGTGCGTCCGGAAGGTTTGAATCCCACCGAATCGCATGACTTTGACCCCCACGAAGCGGCCGATAACGATGACGAATTCGGATTCGACGCCGACTGAACGGCAGCTTCCACAGCCTCGCGCTGATTAAGATAGTCCGCAATCGAGTGAAGCGGGGTGCGCAAGCGCCCCGCTTTGCTGTTTTTGCATGTGATGCCAAATAGCCGCGATTCGACGAATCGCCGGTCCGGCGATCAAGTCTGATCGCGGCTAATTCTAAAGATTTACTTCACCACGTCGGCCACGATGTCGCGGAGTTCTTGAACCGAGACTTCGGCCAAGTCTTTCCCCTTGCGGGCCAAGTGCTCGTTCACTTTGATGGCCGTCTCTTGCATTTGACCATGGGTTTCCTGGGAGCCGCCGGCCAAGAGAAAATTTGGGCCGCGCGTGAGTCGCTTGTGGCCATCCTCGGCGTCGAAGGCCAGGCCCAACAAGCCGGCGCGGGGTTTTTGCGCGGCCGGCAATTTTTCGACCGGTCCCTTGTTCGGAGGAAACTTTTCTGGCGGGATGCGTGAAGCCATGGCGGGAAATCAGTGGGGGTGTCTGTTGGTAAGACGCACGCGGCTACCAACATTCTATCGGATACGCCGGCATAAGGAAAACAGCGATCCGTGCCGCTATCGCCGACGATTCCAGGTGCGGAGGGCCTCGACGGCTGCCTCGCGGCTATCTTTCGTGGCCGGTTTGTGGGGGATCATGGGGAGTTTGCCCGGCTTTTTCTTGTCGTTCGAGGCGTCGTCGTGCTTATCCTCTTCGTGCTTGCCCTCTTCGGCAGGAGCATCGGTGGTTTCCGCCTCTGCAGCCATTTCCAATTCCTGCATCGCTTCCCGCAATTCGCTCGCCTTGGTGTCGTCGAGCTTGATGGTTTGCGTATCGGAGAACGCACCCTTGGGCTTGCCCGTATCGATGAGCCAACCGGAGATGTCTTCATCGCCGATGTGACCACCGGCATTCTTAGCCCTTTCGACCGCTTCCGCGACCGATTTCACTTCGGGCTTTTTCTCGTTGGCAATGCCGGTCGAAATGGTCACCAAGAATTGCAGCGAACCAATCGTGATTTCATCACCCGACTGCAGTTCGACTTCTCCCGTGATTTTTTCTCCGTTGATGACCGTGCCATTGCGGCTGCCGAGATCCTTGATCGTCACCTTCGTTCCGCTGCGCATGATCGCACAGTGTCTGCGACTAATGGAAGTGCTGCCCGCGCAGAGATGACACTCGGGGCTGCGGCCAATCAAGAACTCA
>JBGTEU010000605.1:0-7251 GCA_041747595.1 Bythopirellula sp. | reverse complement strand
TCTCCATTGTCCAGCGGCAATGCTTGACATTCCGCTCCGCCCCGTCGGAAACAAGGCTGCGTGCCAGCCGAAGAGACGATCTTCGGTAATCTCCATGGTGAAATTCTGCGTGGCGTCGAGCATCATTTCGACGACTCCATCCACATGGCGACTCGGCCGGGGCAGGCCAGCCACATCGAGTCCCAGATTGCGGGCAATTGATGAACGTACCTCGTCGGCGTCGAGCATTTCCCCCTCGATGGCCGAAGATTTCACGACATCACTCGTGAGGACCGACAAGCTTGCTTCGGTACGTAGGTCGAACCCCAAAGCTTCCATTTTCCCCAGGAGTCGGCCCTGCTGATGGCGCACAGTTGCCAAAGGAGTGGCGAGGATCTCGCTCTCCCAAGAGAACTCCGGCCAGCCTGGTTTTTCGTGAATAAATGCCATAATCGCCGCACCTTATGCGGTGATTATAGCATTTATTCGCCGCATGGGCAATTATTTTCCGCAAAACGTGCGGTGAATAAGGCCGCTAATCACCGCATGTGGCCATCGAATAGAATCGATCTACATGCGGAGCAGCTTCGCCAACCACTCCGCTGCACCATTCGCATCGCGTTGTTGGCAAGCTGCTAGGACCGATTCGATGGCCACGTGCTGGCGAGGAGTGAAAAGCACGGCCGTTCCCGGTTCGGGAATACTTGGCACCAACGACGACACTATCGCGGCGAGCAAGCGTTCGATTCCCGCACCGGTCACCGCACTCGTGGCAATTGCGTCGTCGGAAACTCCCATCTCGTCCACCAGATCACGCTTATTGAGCACCAACAGTCGCTTCTTGGGCAACGACAGCGCGAGCTGCGCAACCTCGCGATTCACCATCTCTTGCAAAGCGCCTGCACGTGGCTCCGTCGCATCAAGCACCCACACCACCAAGTCCGCCGATGCGAGCCGTTCCTTGGCGAGCTCGATTCCCGCGGCTTCTAATTCGTCGCCTGCTTCGTGCAACCCCGCGGTATCGCTGAGCGTCACCGGCCAGCCTTCGACGACGGTCGAAGTCGTCACGACGTCCCGCGTCGTGCCAGGCTGGTCGAACACAATCGCCCGGCGATAACCCACCAGTGCGTTGATAAGACTGCTCTTACCGACATTCGGTTTACCGGCGATCACCACCTGCCAGGGTCGGGTGAGATGCAGCCCCAAGGGCGCGGTCGCCAAGATCGCTGTCAATTTCTGTTGGGCGGCAACGACATTTTTATTTTCCAAGAGTTCTGATATCGCGAGAATTTCGCGTCGCAGGGCCCCGTGGAATTGATCCAACAAAATCGCCGCGGTCCGTTGGGATGCCGCTTGCGCGAGCGCGATTTGTGCTTCGACTTGCAGTGGACACTCGTTTTGCCGTGAGAGCCCTTCTTGCCAGGGGATTTCCCGACAACCCGCTGTGCTAAGGTCGCTCGCAATCTTCGCAACCGACTGAGAGCCACCGTGGCAATGAATTTCGATTCCGTTCGCATCGCGGCGGCAAACAATCAGATCTTCCCCCTCATGCGAACCCCAGTGCCCATACACGATGCGCGCGAGTGGTTGTTCGGTGAGCGCGCGGCGATTCTTCGCCAGGAAAAAACTGCCGACGGCAGCCACCGCTTCTGGACCCAAGACCGCTACGACGGCCACGGCCCCACGGCCCGTCGGGGTCAGCACGCTCATTACCGTTTCACCGCTATTCACGTCGGCAGTCCCTAGGAGGCCTCGCAAGCAATCGCGATCCCGGCCAGAACCAAATGAGGCACCATTCGCACGGTGTGGCCGCTGGCTATGAATGCGTCGATCACCAGCGGCGCATCGCCCCCGGTAAGAAATAATTGCGGCTCTTGTCCGGCAGCGCGGCTCTGTTCGGCGATCAATTTTTCGATGGCCCCGATAAGCCCCCAGAAAAGCCCAGCCGAGATGGCTTCGTTCGTGTCTTTACCAACGGCGCTATTAGGAAGTGCTAAATACTCGGGCCCAATTAGTGGCAGCGAAGTCGTGCCCGTATGTAGTGCGGAGGCCGACATCGCGAGACCAGGCAAAATTGCTCCACCCTCGAAGGACCCCTCCGCGGCAATAAGATTTACGGTACTTGCTGTGCCCAAACTGATGACGATAGCGGGCTTTTCTGGCGATCGCAAGCGATTCACCGCGACGGAGGCCAGCACGCGGTCGATTCCGACGCGACTAGGTTCTCGTAGCTCAACATGGATCGGTAGATCGCTGACCTGCAAATCCATCCGGGCTGAAAACCCACAAGCCCGCAACACATCTTCAACGAGGGTACTTGCCGTGGGGTTCACCGATGCGACGACTGCCTTCGGTTTATCATCGACAAACTGACCTAGCCATTCGGAAAGCTGTTCGGCAAATTCGATTCTTGGCACGTCACGATGGCGACAAGCAAACGTCTCCGCCGGCTCGGGCAACGGCGGCGCCGCAATCGGCAGTGAGCTGGCGGACTTAGTCGAAGTACAATTTCCTGGCCCTGGAAACCAACCCACCTTCACGCGGCTCGTGCCGACGTCAATCGCCAACAATCCCGCCCCGCTTGTTGCGCTCATGTCGCCTGCCGTTCCTTACTCAATAAGGTGTACGCCTTCCGCACCAGTTCGTTGAGACCCTGCCCAGTGACGGCGGAAAACAACAACACCGGGCGGCCAATATCTTCCGCAAGCTGCTCGCGAACTTCCTCGGCGCCGGGGAGCTCCGCCTTGCTGACCGCTACGAGTTCTGGCCGATCAGCCAGATCGACGTCGTATTGTTCGAGCTCGGCGCGAATCGTGCGGTAGTTTTCCACCGGGTCGGAGCCATCCATCGGCATGGGTTCGACTAAATGGATGAGGACTCGCGTCCGCTCCACGTGGCGCAAGAATTCATAGCCCAATCCGGCTCCTTCGTGGGCACCCTCAATCAGGCCCGGGATATCTGCCATCACAAACGAGTGATCAAAGTCGACTTGCACGATGCCGAGGTTGGGAATCTTCGTCGTGAAGGGATAATCGGCGATCTCGGGCTTGGCCCGCGAGACGCGACTTAGCAACGTGCTCTTTCCCGCGTTGGGTTTTCCCAACAGCCCCACGTCGGCGATCACTTTCAGTTCGAACGTGATGCGACGAGCTTCGCCCTCGCCACCACGGGTGTGCTCGCGGGGAACCTGATTGGTTGCCGTTTTGAAGCGGTTGTTCCCTTTGCCCCCCTGCCCGCCACGGGCCGCGATCACTTGATCCCCGGCGGCGGCCAAATCTTTGAGCACAAAATCGTGTGCGGCGTCGATGACCACCGTCCCCGGCGGAACGCGAATCACCATATCCTCGGCATTGGCACCGTGACAATTGCTTCCCATCCCAGGCGTTCCCGATTTCGCTCGCCAATGTTTGCGATGCACGAGCATCTGCAAACTATCGACCCCCGGTTCCGCCACGACGATGATGCTGCCGCCGCGTCCGCCGTCCCCACCATCCGGCCCGCCGCGCGGCACATATTTCTCCCGCCGGAAACTGACGCAACCGTCACCCCCTTTGCCGGCTTCTACTTCAACGGTAATGCGATCAACGAACATGGGGAGTTAGGACTACAGGACGATGGGACTCATGGACGTAGGCCGGAACAAGCCGTGCGCAGTTCCGGCATGGGTTGGTTCCCACACAAACTCTGGCGAGTTCAGCCAGGTTAACAATAAAAGAAATGGTAACCGCCGTAATTTGGTAAACCCGCGGCCAACTTTGGTGACGAACCATAACAATCATCTTAACCGCTTGCATGAACGCCGGAACTGCGCACCGCTTGTTCCGGCCTACATTTAACTGTCCTAATGAAAAAGGGATGCACCCCGAGGCGCATCCCTTGCTGTTTGTATGCAGACGTCGACAAGTCGACGACTAACCGGCCAACGGCACAACATTAATGCGTCGGCCTTCTCGATCAAACATCACCTGGCCATCGATCAAGGCGAACAGGGTGTAATCTTTCCCCTGGCCGACTCCTTTGCCGGGATGAAATTTGTTGCCCAATTGACGTATGAGAATATTGCCGGCGATGACTTTTTCGCCGCCGTAACGCTTCACGCCCCGACGCTGGCCGTTGGAATCGCGACCGTTGCGGCTGGAGCCTTGTCCTTTTTTATGTGCCATGGCAGTAGAGAGAATTCAGGGATGTGGTACCAGATTCGGAAGTACCGTACTTCACGAGTCTTAGGTCACCCAGAGCCTGTCGATTCTACCGATAGACCCACTGATAGGCAATGCCTTCGGGGGTGCCGTAGATGTCGGCCATTCCCGGGGCCGAGCCATAGCGGATTTCCGTCTCATTTTCCTCGTAGGAATCGCCAGGACGCCAAAAATTGAGCTGTAAAACCTTACGCTCAAAGGTACGGCCAGTGCCTGGGGCCGCCCCCGCCGCGAAATCTGCCGGGTCCTCCCAGCGGTAGGCATTGGTCAAGCCGCTCACGAAAATCGCAAAGAAATCCAACTCGGGATCCACGTCTTCCCAAGTTGCCACACCCCACAGGCCACCCACGGCCCGGCCTGTTTCCGGCTCCAGCAACTTTTCGGAAATCTCCACATTATTGAGCAATTTTCCGGCCCGAAGTTCACGCCGCGCGATTGCTTCGACCGCCGTCGGCATGATGCGATCCATATACGATTTGCGAACCGGATTCCCCTGGCGGTCGCGGTCCAAACTGCGGAGCACGAACTGCGGCACAAACCGTTGCGGTCCGAGCGACTGATTGACCGTCGTGAACGTGCCATCGTCTTTTCGTTCGGGAACCAAACCGGCGCCCGTGTTACGCACTCGATACACCAAATACCACACCAACTTGCGTTGCATTTTCCCCGAGGGCTGAGGAATGTCGACCGACAGCATCCGCAGCGGCTTGAAGGAAAACTCGAGGTTCCAAATATCGCGGCGAAACTCGGCTCCCTCGGCCATTTCGTACAGAGTTCGGGTCGGCGACATCAAGTTGGGGGTCCGCTTGAGATTGCCTTGCGCGCGCAGTTCGACGATGTCATGCACGCTGACGGTATCGATGGGATCGAGTTGTGGTGGGATCGTGGTAAGCACGCCGGGTGCGAATTGCGAATCGCTTCCCGCCAATTCCTCCGCCTCTTGGCCACGGAGATCCGCGCAACAGGCAAAACAAAGAATTGCTGCCATCGTGCAGACCAACAATTTGCACGAACCAATATTATCAGTAACGCCGCGCATGAAATCTCTGTTCTTCAATCGGGGACGGAAACAAGCAGTTTTGCCTACTCCCAGTATAAATACCGTGCAGCAGGCCGGCAAATTTTTCCTCTCCCGGTAGCGAGTCCTGAATATCCCGAGTTGTAGCTCGGCAGAATCGTCAGAACCGCTAAAAAGCCGCTGGTTAAGGCTCGGGGATCTCAAGGTCGCGGCAAATCTTCCGAGCCAGATACTCGTTAATTTCTCGATGCCGGGGCACTGCGGAGGAACGATTGTTTGCGACGTGAATATACACACTGTGGTTCCCGCCCTCTCGCAGCAGCCGACAACCATTCGATTCGAGATGCCGAATCAAGTCCACTCGCTTCATGGCATCGACAACACGAAGGGTTCCTTAGTGACCTGCTTACCTCCCAATTTCTGTTCTGCAAGTTCACGATTGGCCTCTAAGACCAGCTCAACGGCTTCCTGCAGATTGGCTCTCGCTTCCTCCATGGTCGCACCTTGAGTATTCGCTCCGGGGAGCTCCTCGACGTACGCAATGAATCCTTCCGGCACGGGCATAAAGACGGCTGTAAGGTGCATAGAATCCCGCCCTTTGTGTACGAGGTTTATCTAATTATTATGATTGCGATCACGAAAAGGGACAAGCTGGCTCGGCATTCTTGAAATTGGCTGTAAAATAGATATCCCCATCTATTCGGAATAGGCTTAGCAGTTCATGTCCTTCGTACCACAGCTTCAGGAAGTCATGCAGCGCTGCTGGGGCTACGACTCTTTCCTCCCCCTGCAGGCCGAGGCGATGGAATCGGCGATGAGGAACCGCGATTCGCTTGTGGTGCTGCCCACGGGGGGTGGTAAATCGCTTTGCTTTCAGGTGCCCGCCGTTTGCCGCGAGGGGTTGGCCCTGGTGATCTCGCCGCTGATCTCGCTCATGAAGGATCAGGTCGACGCCTTGCGAACGTGCGGAGTGCCCGCCGCGGCCATCAACAGCACCCTCACCCCCGCCCAACGTCGGGATGCGGCTGACCAGATCCGTCGCGGCGAACTGAAAATCGTCTACGTCTCGCCCGAGCGACTGCTCTCCTCACATACACTGGAATTCTTTCAAAGCGTGCCGTTGTCGCTAATCGCCATCGACGAAGCCCATTGCATCAGCCAATGGGGGCACGACTTTCGACCCGAATACCGGGGGATGGCCGTGCTCAAACGGGCCTTCCCGCAAGTGGGGATTCACGCCTACACGGCAACCGCCGCGGATGCCGTTCGCCAAGATATCGTCGAGCAACTCGGTTTGCAGGACCCGCAAATTTTGGTCGGTTCGTTCGACCGACCTAATTTGAATTATCACGTCAAGCGAGCCGCCAAACGGTTCGAGCAGATTTGTGAACTCATCGAAAAGCACCCCGGCGAGGCGGGGATCATCTATTGCATCAGCCGTAAAGAAGTCGATCAACTCGCCGCCGATCTCAAACGCCGCGGCTATCGCACGGCCCCCTATCACGCCGGCCTTTCAGACCTCGCCCGCGAGCGCAATCAAGAAGCATTTCTCACCGAGCGAATAGACATCGTGGTAGCCACCGTGGCCTTTGGCATGGGGATCGACAAATCAAACGTTCGCTTCGTGATTCACGCCGGCATGCCCAAATCACTGGAACACTACGTGCAAGAAAGCGGCCGTGCGGGCCGTGATGGATTGAGTGCCGATTGCATGCTCATCCACAGCGGTCGGGATTATCAGGTTTGGCGGACTCTGATCGAAAATGGTGAAGCGGAATCCACCGAAGGGGCACTCGCAGCGCTGCAAGCGATGGCTCAATTCTGCAACGGCATCGGCTGCCGCCATCAAGCACTCGTCGGGCACTTTGGCCAAACGCTCGATCGCCCCCATTGCGGTGCCTGCGACGTCTGCCTTGGTGCTCTCGAATTGATGGACGAGCCCCTCGTTATCGCGCAGAAAATCGTCTCCTGCGTCGCCCGTTTGAAAGAGCGGTTCGGCATGGATTACACGGCCAAGGTGCTCGTGGGTTCCCAAGAAGAACGCATTCTGCTGGC